>JAHLFE010000103.1 GCA_018884035.1 Candidatus Anaerobiospirillum pullicola | reverse complement strand
TAGATGTGTTTTTGCTCAGCTTTGCAGCTTCAGCCTTACCCGTGATCAATACCAGTAAGGGCATCTACCCTAAGGTAAAGGCCGTATATTAGCGGTTTCAGAAAAATCAGACTCAACTCCCCGACATCTGCAATTCTGGCTCAAGGTTATCTCGAGATAGCCTTGCTATTGTGCCCTTAACCCCTGTGTTGCTAAGCCAGATCGAAATTATCCCAGACCTCCTCACGATCGGTCATAATCATGGGTGATGCTGAGCCCAGCATCGCCACTCAGTGCCATTGCTGCTGCCGCAGCTTCTGACAAACAAAAAGCCCAGTTCAGCAGTAGCCTTGCTGCTACCACCAAACTGGGCTTTTTAGGTGAGGCAGTGACCTCACGCTCAAAGGATGCCCCCATGCTTGCGGCGCAAGCTTTTAGGGGCGGCGCTCCTTTAATCTTTCTTAGAGCTCAATGCTGCTCTCGTTTTGTGGCTTTTGCTCCTCAGCCTTTGGCTCCGCCTCAGCTGGAGTTGCCTCGGCTTGAGCGGCTGGAGCAGCCTCACCGCTGGTACCTAACAGCAGACGGTTCATCAGCGCAATGAAGCTCGATGGGTTCTTTAACTCACCATTAGCAGCTAACGAAGCCTGCTCAAAGATCAGCTGGGCATAGTCCTTAAAGACCGCCTCATTGCTCTCTTGGGAGGCCTTTTCCACCAGTGGGTGATGTGGATTGAGCTCTAACACACCCTTTTCGGCTGGCAGATCCAGACCTTGGAGCTTGGACATCATCTTCATCTGGAAGGAGAAAGCCGTCGACTTAGACACGAGGCAGGCTGGTACCTCTTTTAACAGGGTCGACACGCGCACAGACTCAACCTGCGAGCCTAAGGCATCCTTAAAGCGCGTAACTAAGCTCTCGTACTCCTTCTCGGTCTCCTCAGCCGCGCTCTTGTCTTGCTCGTCCTCTAACTCACCTAAGTCGAGGTCGTAGGCATTAGCCGCAATAAAGGTGTGATCCTTATAAGATTGCAGCATCGAGCAGAACCAGTCATCGATTGGCTGCTTCCATAAGAGCAGCACCTCAATGCCCTTGGACTTTAAGCGCTCTAAGAATGGCGAGTTGACGACCTTATCGTAGTCATCAGCAGTGAAGTAGTAGATGTGCTTTTGCTTATCCTTCATGCGGCTGATGTAGTCATCCAAGGACACATTGCAGCTCTTAGAGGTATCAGCCGTCGAAGCAAAGCGAATCAAGCTTAAAAGCTGCTCGGAGTGATCGCGGTTCTCGTAGAGTCCCTCTTTTAAGACGTCATTGAAGTTAGCCACAAAGGTCGCATACTTCTCTTTGTCCGTGCTTAACTTCTCGATCATGCCTAAGGCACGCTTGGTTAAAGCAGCCTTTAACTTGCGGGTCACACGGCTGTCTTGTAACAGCTCACGGCTCACGTTTAATGGCAGCGCGTTGGTGTCAACCAAGCCACGGACAAAGCGCAGGTACGATGGCAGGAACTGATCGTCCTCTTCCATGATAAAGACGCGCTGCACGTAGAGCTTTAAGCCTAAGTGTGGCTCACGCTGCATCATCTCCATTGGCGCACGTGATGGAATGTACAACAGCGAGGTGTACTCAAGCTCACCCTCAACCTTATTGTGCGACCAGCTTAAAGGCTCAGAGTAGTCGTTAAAGGTGTGGCGATAGAAGCTCTTGTACTCATCATCGCTGATGTCCTTCGCAGGACGAGTCCACAGCGCTTGAGCGTTGTTAACCTGTACGTACTTCCAGACAGGCTTGGTCTCTTTTTGCTTTTGCTCGCCCTCTGCGCTTTCTGCACCCTCAGCGTTTTCACCCTCGTTCGCGGCCTGAGGCTCCTCATCATTGACCTCTTCAAAGGTCTCTTGATAGAGCTCAACAGGGGTCGAGATGTGGTCAGAGTACTTCGCGATGATGTCGTGGAGCTTCCACTGATCTAAGAACTCCTTAGCATCATCCTTTAAGTGCAGGATCACTTGCGTACCACGTGCTGGCACGTCGATGTTCTCCGACTCAAAGGTGCCATTGCCCTCAGAAGTCCAGCGCACGCCCTCGTTTACAGGGGCCTTGGCAGAGCGCGAAATCACGGTCACGCGGTCGGCAACGATAAAGGCCGAGTAGAAGCCCACACCGAACTGACCGATAAGCTGCGAGTCTTTGACCTGATCGCCTGACAGATGCTTGACAAACTCTTCCGTACCGGACTTAGCAATGGTACCTAAGTTGGCATTGGCCTCATCTAAGGTCATGCCTAAGCCATTGTCGCTCACAGTGAGGGTCTGGCTGTCCTTATCAGCACGGATTTGGATCTTAAAGACAGGGTCGTCTTTGATGAGATCCATGTCGGTTAAGGACATGAAGTGCAGCTTATCGATAGCATCGGAGGCATTGGAGATAAGCTCACGTAAGAACACTTCCTTGTTAGAGTACAGGGAATTGGCCAGTAAGTTTAAAAGCTTAGTAACTTCGGTTTGAAAGCCGTGTACAGTAGCTGTCATAAAGTAAATCTTCTCCTCGGGAACAAGCAAAAGCCAAAGGGGCTGTGCGAGAGGTACGCCCAAGCGCCCTTAATGAGGCCGCTTGCAGTCTGGTAAGAAACATGGGGACGGGGCTAAGTGTTTTCAAGGGCTGAAATAACAAAAGGCGAAAAAACCCTCACTCCGCCCTCGTGGCAAGTGGTCTTGAAGCGCCGCAACAGTGCAGGAAAAGCGCGTAAATATCGACCTGTGCTGGTGACTACCAGTTAGAGGACTACAAGTTAGAGGTAGTTACTTGCTGCTCAACACAACTGTCATCGCGCGCTCTGCTCTGTTGCCCTGTTTACGCCTCTGGTAAGGCGCAATGACCACAGAGGGCTTGCGAGTAAGGGCTGTGACCACGGCAAAAGGCTGCTGCGGGTAGTTGTTTACCCCAGAAATCGGCTCTGCTCAGAGTTTGGTGGATACCAAAAGCAGCAGCGCCCCCTGCGATCAAGCAAGGAGCCCCATATGATGGCGTTTGGCGTGACCAACCTTGGAGTATTGTTGGTGATATCCACCAAAATCTGAAGAGAACCAAGAAATCCCGCGACCGCAAAGGTCTGTAAATATCGTGAGCGGCAGCTACGGCAGAAGCAGCGGCATTGACGCACGCAATCAAGGAATGAGTGATCTCATATGGTCATGTTCCATACCTCGAGATGAATGGTACCAGCGAGACTGAGTCTATATTAGGCTGGACAAGAATGATCGCCTTAAACTCCGCCATCGATTAAGTTTGTTCCCAAGTAGTCCTAGCCTCACCCTCTCAGAAATCATGATCAAGACCGCCCTACGCTCTCCCCCATCACCGCGCATTAGCCGCTCTTTCAGCAAGAGCTAGCCTCCCTTGACGATATGCTTTGAGAGCACAGTGTGCACGCTATGTGCACCACTTTTATTTCTAATAGCTCCACACTGTCGCAACGCTGCCAGCTGCTACAGCCAAAAGCTGTGACTTTTTACAAGCGATCGGCTAAGATTTAGTAATACTATTAGCTTTAGCACTCCCTAACGACGCTCTAGCCACCTCTTAACCACTCCAGCACCACCCCAACAGCACTCCCAAAATCCATCGCTCCCTTTGTCGCCACTCAAGAGGCTGTCGCCACTCAAGAGGCACAGAGGCCACCTCGCAGACTGAAAAGGGCAAAGATCATGTCCACTAAGCACAGAGATGCTACCCCACAGGGTACAGCCTTTTCCGCTGATGCCATCGTCGCTGCTTTACAAGCTGCGCAACAGCAGCTTAATGACAACGACCCCTTGCATCCGGCGTCTTTGTCGCAACAGTCAGGCGCAGAAGGCGACACGCACTTAGAGCGCTTGCTCGCCTCTGGTAACACTCACAGCTTTAATGCTGAGAAAAAAGGCCATAAAGCCGAGAGCAAAGCTAAGGCTCCAGCGTCACAGCCACAGGACGGCAGAGCTCAAGCAGCCTCTAGCGGCAAGAGTGCCGTTGATGGGGCTGGCCCGTTTGGAGGCGTCGTCTTAGGCGCGGTCGCGGTGACAGCTGCCGCCATTAAAGAAGCTCAAGAGGCCGAAAAAGAGACCAGTGTCGACTACACCCCAAAGCCAGCAAGCGACGAGAGCGATGACGATGAGAGCGCTACCACGCTCAATGTCGAAAAGCCTTTAAGTGAGGCTGATGCGGCCATGGCCGCCTTACTTGAGCCCAACGGCGCTGCTACCGCCGCTCAAAGCAGCGCCGACGCCAGCAACGCAAGTGCTGCCCATGGTGCCCATGGCAAGAGTGCCATCGCGCCAACTGATCTCTCCGATCACGACACCACGCACTTTCACAGCGAAACTGACTTTGCCGATGTCGATCTGTCCTTACCAGACATCATCAATGATGAGGTCAATGACTCCTTTGGTGATGACATCTCTAGTAGCGATATCTCTCTTAATGCTGCCTTTAGCGGTGCTGACGGTGAAGACGACCTCACCTCTGAGTTTACTGACGCGGACTTTGCCCCGTTAATCGCCCCTGAAGACAGCACCACCCCACAAGAAACAATTGCCGCCCAAAAAGCCTCCATTGCGCGCACGCCAGAGGAGCTTCAAGCTATTGCCGCTTATTTAAGCGCCATGGGTGATGCCGTCATTGCGGAGAGCAATCTTAAGAGCCTGCGCCGTCTTAAACTCGTAGAAGGTGAGCCTGTCGCTGCGCCTTTAGTCGGTGAGTATCGCTACTACTTTAAGATTCACGCCAGCCTTGCTGAGGAGTTTATCCTCGCCGATGACTTTGGCATCATTAACGAAAATTCGGTCACTGGCGGTACCAGCAGTGCCTCGATTCGCTTTAGTAACAGCAGTAGCTTCCGCTTAAACTTTGCCCACGAGTGGCGTGCCTTGTTACAGGTCACTGGCCATGAGTCGCTGATAGTAAAGATCATCAGCATCAATGGCAGCAGCGTCGGTACGGGCGCGGGCACCGGCCTTGTCATCAGCGCTCCAGAGAGCTTAGAGGACTGGGATTTAAGCTCCGCTTACCTCTTAGTGGACGAGGGTAAGGGCGAAAAGACCCGTCATGCCGACCGCTTAAGCTTACTTGCCCAAGCAATTGACTCGGAAGCAGGTGATATCGGTACCACCTCACGGCAGACGCTGCTCCAATACCGCTGTCCAGAGCTCACCACCCGCTTAGGCTCACTCATTAACGCCCGCATCGAGCAGCAGCAACTGCAAGCGCAAACGCCATTAAGCCAGCGCAAAAAGTCGCAGCTAATGGTGACGGGCTTACGATTGCAAGAGCGCAGTGAGGACAGCTTAGAGCTCAGCCCTGACTTAGATTCCGACCACAAAAAGGCAGTGACGACGGCGCTGAACTACGACCTGTCGTTTATTGTCACGGCGGCCCAAAATCAGGATACTACCATTGGGCGTGACTTGCTCTTAAACTTAATGGAAAAGCGCAAGTCGGTGCTCTTTGTTGACCGCGATCCTAACGTCATTGACGCGACCTTTAAGGCCTTAGAGCAGTCCTTAGAAGAGCAGGAGCAAATGGCAGCGGCCTATGGCGACCCAAGCAGCGCCTTTAACCGCTCCTATCGCGATCCTGACGACCAAAATAAGCAGCAAGCGTCCTTTGCAACGGATGAAGACAGCGAAGAGACACAAGCTACTGCTGCCACTACAGAAGACAGCGCCACGACGCCTGCGACCTCTGGTAAGACCACGGCCGCTGCGCAGGCACAAGACACAGCGCCATCTCAGGACACCGCTACAGCTGCTGACGCTACCTATAAAGATGGTACTACCGATCTCGACAGTAAGGCTACTGCCGAGGACAATGCCGCTGCCGCAGGCAATGCTGCTGCAGATAAGGCTAACTCTGAGGATGAGGACGGTGACCTCGAAGCAGAGCTTGATGAGCTTTACCACAATAAGCACATTGAGCGCATGCTGGTTAAGTGGCAAGACGACTACCCTGTCTTACAGCTCAATGACCTCTTAAGTGGCATCCCTGCCGCCGAACAAGCCGACACGCACAGCAACTCTAAGGCAGGCCACGAGGAAGATAAGAGTGAGCGTATCAGCCTCACCTCGCACTTAAAAAAGCGCTTAGCGCTGCTGCAAAAGTACGGTGTACAGCACCAAGAGATCAAGCAAGAGCGCCTGCAGAACTTAGAGCGCCTCCTAGCGCAAGTGATCTGGTTGCAAGACTCGAAGTTAGAGAAGCTGGCGGCGAACTTACAGCACCTCTCGGGTTTAAAGCGCCAGCGTGCTGAGCATCAGCACAAGCTTAACCACATGCAGCAGGCTTACGATCACCAGCACGATCTGTTGCTGCAAGCACTGATGCCACAAATTGTGGAGCTGCGTACTCCTGAGGTGGCAGCGACGGCTAAGCCTGATGAGCTGACCATGGCCGAAAGCATGGACTTCTTCTACGAGAAGCCAATGTTTGAGGAGGTCGAATCTGAGGTCAAGCGCCTCTGGCAGCAGATCCAAGAGGACAAGCAAGAGTACCAGCAGCTCAAGCAGGACATTGCCGCCACCGAGAGCATGATGCGTCAGGTCATGTTCCGTCCGATTGCGCGCATGAAGGTCACGCAATACACCCGTGACAACACTAAGCTCTCCACGGCGCGTGCGCAATACCAGCAATTGCTGCAACAGCAGCAGATGCTCTCGCAGAGCTACAAGGACAACTCGGTTAAGTTTAACTACCTCTTAAAGCGCCTGCACCTGTTAAAGCCACAGCACCAGCTGCACTTAAAGTTTGAGCACTTAAAGGTCGACACCACTGTGGCTATTGCCGAGCTCACCACGCAAATCGAGGCGCTGCACCAGAAAAACCTCGAGATGTTTAAGGTGGAGCAGGACTATTGCCGTAAGTGTGGTTACACCTTAAAGGAGCAGGAGTTTAACCCTGAGGCGTGGCGCGAGCTCATTGCGGACTTCCTTGAGGTCAAGCATGATGTCTCTTCGACCCAGTTTCTCATGGACAACTGGCGCTTTGTCGCAGACGGCTCCTTGCGCTACCTCTTACGTGAGCACTCCATGGGTACGGTAGCGGCAGCTAAGGCGGCACATGAGGCCTCTTTAAAAGCAGCCACGCATCAAAACCCTGATGCACTGGAGACGCATCTTTTGGAGAGCACCAAAGATGGCGCCCAGCCAAACGCTCAAGAGCAGGACATGGCTGCTGCTGCAGAAAAGATGCAATTTGGTCATGACAGTGATGAGAACTTTGCGAAGTTCGATGTCAATGTCGGCTCCATTAGCAAGCAACTGCAAGAGGAGCAGCAAGAATTTAAGGAAATTGAGCAGCAGTTGCAGGTGACCGCCACGCAGGTCAATATGGCGCGGAGTGCCGTGATCTCGCAGTGCCCAGTGGTGGGTGCGGTGCCGCATGATGCGCTGTCGTTGTTAGGCCACAGCTTTAATACAGTGGTGCTGAACAATGTGCACATGCTGACCATGCCTGACTTTTGGCTTTTAACCACGCTGGCACGTGAACGCTTAGTCATCATCGGTGATATCCAGCAGATGGGCTTATACAGCCATTGCCGTGGTAACTCCTTAGAGATCCGCCGCTATCTCTACCCAAGCATCTTTGCGCTCTTGGGAGTTAAGGATTGGCTGGCGCAGCATCAGCTCTACCTCAAGCAGCAAGCAGCTCTGGCAGCTACAGCCAGCACAGCTGAAGCTAATCCTGACGCAACTCATGCAGACACCAGCAGCGCTGCAGGCTCTGCGCTGAGCAGTGAGAGCGTCACTGGCTCCACGGCTACCGTCACCTCCGATAAGGACACAGCGGTAACAGCGGCGGTCATTAGCTCGGATCATGCTGGCGCACTGCCAGATAACCTCGCAGTGATCACCACCTCGGCGCTGCGTCCACCGGAGATAAACACCCTCTTACAACAGTGCTATGGCCCATGGATCGACCTCAAGACCACCGCTGAGAGCAATCCTGACTTTACGCAGGCGCAAGAAAAGTTCTTTGCTTGGAGCAAGCTTGCACCGCAATTACGGCAGCATCAGGTGCACTTAGTGAACACGGCCTCGCTGTGCCCATGGATGCAGGAGCTGACCCCAAGCGACTACTCGGAGCAGATTATTCCGTCGATTCTGCGCTATGACGGCTATAACATCATGAGCGCGGCCTTTACCATTGCACTGGCATTCAAGTATGTATCCTCACTCATGGTCTTAACTGCGGCCGAGGAAGAGGACAGTGCATTAACAGCTGCTACTTCCGGCGCGGCAACCAGCGTTACACCAAGTGGTGATTTAGACGACATTGATGCCTTACTCGCGGCCAATAGCCCAGCTGCGGCGTCCACAGACCTTGATGATATCGATGCGCTGCTCGCGGCTAATGGCGGCGGCGCAGCGGCGGTGGGCGCTAGCGCTAATGCTGGCGGTCAAGACGATATCGATGCGCTCTTAGCGGCTAATGGTGGCGGTGGTGCTGAGAGCGGCTCCCACAAGGATGCGGGTGCTGCCAAGGCGCAAGCTGCCAGTAACTTTAAGCCACACCTCGCGTCTTGGGTGTTACGTGATCGCGTGCGCCCTGACATTGCCGCTACGCCACGGGTCATCATTGTGACGCTGTACCCACAGCAGAGCATGCTCTTAAACCTCATTTTGCAACAGCACTATCGGCGCTTAGGCTTTAGTGAGGACTTAAACCTCATTGCCATTAGTGATGCTGCGACCTTAAGCAATGCCACGGCTCCGGTAGTGATGCTCGATCTCACCATTGATGCGCCTTACCACAATGGTCTGTACTTTGATGCGCCACAATCTGACCCATCAGGTTTAGGCATTGGCCCACAGCGTGAGCTGTTCTTACAGCAGCATCTGACCTCGGCCTTAGCTGCAGCGCAGTTTAACTTTGTCATTGTTGGTGACATCCTGCGCCTCTTGCAGCGCAGCCTGTTTAAGGACAATGTGCTCTACAGCCTGCTGCACACGGCCTTAGATACCTTAAAGTTGCCGCTGTATGACGCGCAAAGTGCCTTAAGCACGATCTTTACGCTGAGCAAGCAAGCGCTGACGGCTAACGAGAGCAAAGCGGCAGCAGGCGCTGCTGACGGCGCTACGTTAGCGCTGGACTTTAAGGCTATTGCCCCTGATGAAGTGCAATATGTGTTGCAATGCGACTTTAGAGACCAGCCTTACAGCGACACAGATAAGCTCATGGCACGCCTCATTGCCAATCAAGCCCCTGAAGAGGAGCTCGGCTTAATTGACCGTGTGATTCGTGAGGTGCCACCGAATGTCGATGCCCAAGAGCTGCACAAGGTGTGGCATCAGGGCGCGGCGAGCGTGACCGAGAGCTCGACTCTATATGATGATCCGCTCTTAGTAGCGGATGCAGAGTTTGAGGTGGGCTTGTATGGCTTAAACGAACACAGCATTAAGCTGATGCTGCGTGACACTCAACTGGCACAGCAGCAGATCTTGTTGATGTCGCCGCATCTTGATGAGACGCGCTATCAGACC
Source organism: Candidatus Anaerobiospirillum pullicola (assembly GCA_018884035.1). Taxonomy (GTDB): domain Bacteria; phylum Pseudomonadota; class Gammaproteobacteria; order Enterobacterales; family Succinivibrionaceae; genus Anaerobiospirillum; species Anaerobiospirillum pullicola. Next base: position 17,171 of record JAHLFE010000103.1, on the reverse strand, counting down.
TTAAAGCCACACTTAACGGCGACCATGAGTACAGGCCGCAAGGTGATTGTGCTCACCGCTCCTAATGAGCGTGTGGACGCGCAGCAAGCGATGAACAGCCGCCGTGTGGAGGCTAACTTACAAGAGATGATGGTGCGCATGGTCTACAGCAAGCGCTGCTACTATCAGGGCATCCTGATTGATAACGACGTGCTGTGGCTGACCAGCTTCCCACTCTTAGCTCACTGTGAGCACAAACAGCCTAATTGCGAGATTATGCTGCGTCTTAAGGGAGAGAGTGCGCACAAGCTCATTAGAAGCATGCATCTGCCGTTGCTGCTTAATAACTTAGCACACGTAAACTCCTGCCCTATTTGCGGCAGCAAGATGCTCTTTAATGCGCAGCATGGCCTCTTACAGTGCTCGCGTCAGGGCAAGTGCAACTTTACGCTGGCGGGCACGGATGAGGTTAATACCCAAGGTGAGCTCTTATGCCCATCCTGCCATGCGCCGCTTAGTGTGCATGTGATTAATCACGGCAATGGTAAACATGGCTTTGCGCTGCGATGTGGTAAGTGCACACCACCGACCTTACATGCGCTCAACCTCAATCACCTGCAATTACCGAATATCAAGAAGCAGATTGCGGCGTTAAAGGGTATTACCTTAGAAGAGGTGGAACAGTATGTAGCGGGCTCGTTTGCGACGCGGCGGGCTAAGGCCTTACAGGCGGAGCAAGAGCAACCGGCGGCGGCAAAGGGCGTAAGCTCGAAGTAAGGCGCGCTACACACCTTACCCTAACAGCTCCCAAGGGTAAGGTGGCTGTACCTGTTCTCACGACAGGGCAAGTCAGAGGCGCCAGAGGCGCTTTATCTCAAGGGGAAAGCTGCTCAACGCCGGTGCTCTGGGGATATGGCTGTCTTAAGGATGCATTACGCCCTATCCTCACCACTATCTTTAGGGTGAGTTTGGTTTAACCTGCTCTCACGACAGGGTACGCCAGCGGCGCCAATGGCGCCTTATCTCGAGGCTGATAAAGAGGAACATGCTGGTGCTGTGCGCACCATGCAGCAAAGGCGGGAAGAAGAAGGAGAGCGGCAGGACAAGCTATTCCCACGGACGCCGATTGGCAATAGCGTTTAACAGCGTCTTTTGGTCAATATTGTCCAAAGCACCACCCAGCGGCACACCCGAGGCAATCTTAGTAATGGTGCCTACCTCATAGCGCTTAGCCAGCTGCGCAATATAAGCAGCAGTAGCATCGCCCTCAATGGTCGGATTAGTGGCTAAAATTAGCTCAGTGACATTGCCCGTCGCTAAGATACCATCCAACAGGGGTAACCCCAGCTCATTGGCGCCAATGCCATCAATAGGTGAAAGGTGCCCATGCAGGACAAAGTAGCGGCCCTTGTAGTTCTGACTCTGCTCAATCGCAGCCACATCAGCAGGGCTCTCTACCACGCATAACTGCCCTGACTCGCGTCTTTTAGGATCAGAGCACAGCGCGCACACCTCGTCATCGCAATAATTGCGGCAGCAGCTGCACAGCTGAATCTTGTCCATAGCGTCAATCAGGATCTGCCCTAAGGCCTGTGCATCCTCACGACGGCGCCCTAAGAGGTAGTACGCAATACGGGCGGCAGCACGCGGCCCTACTCCAGGCTGGATTTGTAAAGCCTGAATCAGGCGGTCTAAGTGTGTCGAAGCACTCATTAGAACTCACAACATCAGCACTTACTCCACTTTTCCCCACAGACGCTGTCACCTGTGGTGATGAAGTGGCGTCAGAAAATTACAGCCGCGCACAGCGCACAAGTGGCCCGCAGGCCACTTGTAAAGACAAAAACAAGAGCAGAAAAAAGCGCCACAGAAACAGACACAGACTCTGAGCACCGCATGCGCAGAGTGTTGGTGTCTGAGGCGTAGTGCTCTTAAAAAGGCAGCTTCATGCCTGGAGGCAGAGGAATACCAGCTGTGATGCTCTCCATCTTGGCCTTAGCAGCCTCATCCACACGGCGCACTGCATCGTTAAAAGCAGCAGCGATTAAGTCTTCGCACATTTCCTTATCGGCATCTGGGCCAAATAAGCTATCGTCGAGCTCGACACGACGTGCTTCGCGCTTGCCATTAATGGTGACCTTTACCAAGCCTGCACCCGACTCGCCGGTGCATTCCATGGCAGCAATCTCGTCTTGGACTTTGGCTAAACGCTCTTGCATCTCTTGGGCTTGCTTCATGAGCTTGCCCATATTGCCCATATTTCCAAACATAAATGAATGACTCCGGCGAAAAGGTAAAAAACAGCTCAATTCTGACTAAGAACGCGCTAAAAAGCAAGAGGAAAAAACTGCTACCGCCCCTTAGCGCTTAGCCACCGAGCACTATTATAAGCCAAAGTAACTCAGAGCCCGTAAACGTGCCTCGCCTAGGCTCTGCCTACGCTCTAGCGCGGCCTTATCGCGCTCAGCGGAGATAGAAAAGGTGCAGCTAAGACCACGCGGCCAGCACCGTAGCTCCTTAAAGTAGCTTGCGCCCCTGCCTCACGCTCTCAGCTAAGACAGATGCCACTCCGCTGCTAAAGCGGCAATGCTGTCGCTTCAAGGCCTGTATTGTCGACCTACTGCTGCTTTGCGACTTGAACTTAATGAGGCCGCTCACCTGCGGCCGTCCTACCCAAAGAAGAAGAAGAAGAAGAACAGATGGGAATGGCTTAAAGCGCTGTGGCTATGCAGCCTCTCTCTCTCTCTCTGCGGAGATGCTACGGAACGACTTACTTAATAGATGACGGACTTTAGAGGAATAATGGTACACCGTCCTAAGGTAGGCTTAGACTCACCTGCACCATTCATCTCGAGGTGTGTTACCTTACCCTAACGCCTCCAATTTTCCGTCATTTATTAGATCACTCATTCCTACCCCTTAGCGGCGGCCCTACTGGAGCCATTTTCTCACCGATCGTATGGGCAAAAGCAAGGCTCTTCTGCTACAAAACTGAGGTAAAGTGCCTTACTTTGCGCTCAGGCTTTACCTTAAGAGAGCTTTATGCATGCCCATAAACCATGGTTTTATCAGCTTGACCAAAATTATCCCAGACCGCCTCACGATCGGTACCCCATAGCAACGGTCATGCTGTCACCACTTTTCCACTCTCCCAAAAACAAAAAAGCCGCTACAACCAACAGTGGCGTAGCGACTTTTTGGTGCAGCAGGAGCTCAAGGAACACAAGAACTACTGCTGCTTCGGTGTGTGCTGGCAGCGTTTCACATCACGCTGCCTTCTGCACTGTGCTTGTTAGATTTGCTTGGCTGGAATGCGTAAATTAACGCGGTTCTTACGCTCTGGACGGAACACCAGATAAAGCCCCACTAACACCAGCGCAATGGCCACCACCGTGCCAGGGCCAAAGGCCACCTGCCCCATAATTAAGCCACCCAGCTCGTAAATAATGAGCGAGAGCGAGTAGGAGAAGGCCAGCATATACACAATGGCAAAGATAAAGAGGCGCTTGCTTTGCAGCTGACGCTTCATCGCACCTAAGGCAGCAATGCATGGAGTCGAGAACAGGTTAAAGGCTAAGAAGGCTAAAGCCGCAGATGAAGTAGTGAACTCACCATGTAAGGCCGCACCTAAGGAAGCATCATCCTCAGCTACCTCACCTAAGCCTAAGAGCACTGCTAAGGTACCCACCACGTTTTCTTTAGCTAAGAGGCCCGTGATAATAGCCACCGAAGCCTGCCACGAAGCAAAGCCTAATGGGATAAAGATAAAGGCCAGCGCACTACCAAAGGCGGCTAACATCGAGTCACTGACGTCTACCATACCAAAGCCACCGTCGACGAAGTTGAAGTTCGATAAGAACCAGATCGCCACCACAGTAGTAAAGATCACCGTACCCGCCTTAATCACGAACGCACGGCAACGCTCGTAAGTAGAACGCAGCACATTGCGCAGCTTTGGCATGGTGTAGTTAGGCATCTCCATAACAAAAGGAGAGACCTCTTCGTTAAAGGCGCTATCCTTCTTTAAAACCAACGCCGTAAAGGCAATAGCGAAGATGGCTAAGAAGTAAATGGCAGGGGCGACCAGCGTCGACTCAGGGAAGAAAGCGGCAGCAATCATGGCTAAGATTGGCAGCTTCGCCGAGCACGGCATAAAAGTCGTGGTGATAATGGTGATGCGCTTTTCGTTAATGTTGTCGATGCTATTGGTAGCCATGACTGCAGGCACACCGCAACCGGTAGCGACAATCATTGGGATAAAGCAACGACCAGAGAGGCCAAAGTGACGGAAGATGCGATCTAAGACAAAGGCCACACGCGTCATATAGCCGCTCTGCTCTAAAAGCGAGAGCAGAATAAAGAGCACAATCATCTGTGGCACGAAGCCTAACACGGCACCGACACCACCGATAATGCCATCGATCACTAAACCAGACAGCCACTCTGGGGCATTAATGCTGGTCATTAAAGCAGTAGCGGCATTGGTCGCATACTCACCAAAGAGCACGTCATTGGCGTAATCCGTACCCATCGTACCAATAGTGCTTACAGCTAAGTAGTACACCATGTACACGATAAAGGCAAAGATCGGAATGGCAAGGAAGCGATTGGTAACGATGTTATCAATGCGCTGCGACAGCGAGTTATAACGGCCTTGACCGGTGGTCACCACCTGCTTTAAGGTGCGGTCGATAAAGGCGTAACGCTCTTGAGCAATTAAGCTCTCGACGTCAGTGCCAAAGTGCTTCTCTAAGGAGAGCACCTCTTTATTGACCTCGCTTAAGAGTGCCTCTTTGTCTTGGTAGAGGGCGAGGTAATTCTTGTCGTGCTGTAAAAGCGAGAGTGCTATAAAGTTGCTACTCTCACCCTTAGAGTTAGCAGCTGCCTGCAGGGAGCTATCAGCAGCGGTTAAAGCCGTTGCGATCTTGTTGATACTCTCTTGCAGCACCTCGTCATAAACGACCGCTGGCGAGACCTGCGCTTGCTTAATGGCGGCAAAGAGGGCATCGATGTTTTCGTTAGCAGCAGCGGAAATGGCCACCACTGGCACGCCCAGAGTCTTTTCTAAGGCTTTGAGGTCAATCTCAAGGTGCTCTTTGGCCGCTAAATCCATCATGTTGATGGCCAGCACCATTGGGCGCTTAAAGCTTAAGAGCTCGCAGGTTAAGGATAAGGAACGGTCTAAGTGCGTCGCATCCACCACATTGACGATAACGTCATACTTCCCCTCTAAGAGGAAGCGGCGCGACACGATTTCTTCTGGGGAGTATGGGGACAGCGAGTACAGACCTGGCAGGTCGACGACTTTGAGGTCTTGGGAGGCGACATAGCCGCTGACGCGATCTAAGGTCACACCTGGCCAGTTACCCACGTACTGATTAGCGCCGGTGATGCAATTAAAGAGGGTCGTCTTACCGCAGTTTTGGTTGCCAGCTAAGACTATAGTCTTGCTCATTGATGAGTGCTCCGTCAAAAAAGAGGTAATTACGCCACTTCAATTAACTTGGCGTCATCCTTACGGATGGTCAAGGCATAACCACGAACCTTAAGTTCCATGGGGTCGCCTAAAGGAGCAAAGCGCATGATCTCAACCTCGGTTTCAGGGGTTAAGCCCATGTCCAGTAATCTGCGGCGCAAAGAGGTGTTAAGGCCGTTTACAGCCACCACCTTAGCCTTTTGCCCCACCTTTAATTGATCTAAAGTTGTTTTACTCATAAAGTGTAAGCGCCTTGGCTGTCTTCACACGCACTGCCTCTTTCCTCCCGTCTTGCAGCTGCCCTTGAGGCACAGCATCGAGGTAAGAGTAAGGCAGTGTTTGGCCACTTTAAGAAGCAATAAGTCACTCCGCCGCCCGCAATCGATTGCAGCAGCAAAACGCTAACGCTGTGTGCGTGCGCGCTGGGCCACGACGTCAAGAGAGCAAGAGTGCTAACTTCCTGCAGGCGGCGGCGTAGCTTTGGCTTTTTCTTCTTAAAGGGCAGGAGCCCTGCGCTCTTTCAAAAAGAGCAGACTCCTGCGCCGCATCCCCACTTACCGCGTAGCCGTCGCGGCAAGAGGGCCGTCACCCTCTGCGCTTAAACTGAGAGATGTAGGCACTGATGCTGGCTCCAGATGTTCTGTAGCGTAGGTAAAGGTAAACAAGCATCAAGCTCACTACCGGCTGTATGCACGCCTTCGCGCTTGCGCTTAGAGCATGGCTCTAAAAAGCCAGTCTTACAAGCGCTCAGCTCACGATCACTTTCTTGTTACCGTCAGGCTTGCGGCCTTGAGCACAAGCATGTGTTACCCTACGCTAGCTTTGGTTAGTCTATACTTACTGATAAGTCTTTTCAAGCGCTTTTTCACGCCTAAAGCCCATAGTAATGGGGAATTTGCGGCCTTGCTCGTGCCCCCTTGCACGGCACAAGAGCCTCTCTATGCCCACAGATAAGGCACTTGAGTAAGCCAAGCCTAACTCTAGGCATAAGTTAGCACTAGCTAACAAAAAATGAAAAATGTGAGCTGTGCACGCTTATAGGGCAGAGGTAAGTGCGGGAGTATCCCTGTAGCGGCAGCGCTTTAGCGATACTGCTCTCTGGCGTGTGCTGTCATACCTCAAGCGTCAGCAGCATCTTAGCACCAAATTTCTATATTTGAACAAACTTGCAAATATTTAGTGCAAAGTGCTGACTTGCGGTGCGGGTACGCTTTTACGTGCTTACGCGGCGCGCTACCAGTGATGCTGCATATGTGGTGGTAGTGCTAAAGGAGGTCGTGGCAGTGTTGGTGCGGCCAGAAAAGCTGCAAGTAAAGGCGGTAAAGAGGAGCGGAAGGAAGGGAGGAGGGAGAGGTGGGAGAGGATATTGACAGGAAAAGGGGCAGGAACAAAACAGAACGTAACGGGCGAGACGCGGCAGAACAGACGAGAGTATCCCCAAAAAAGCAAAGCCCACAGGAGGTAACTGCATACAAGCCGGTATTTTAGCCTGAGAGTAGTGTTTGCTGGTGCTATTCTCGAGATCTCGAGATAAGGCGCCGTCAGGCGCTTTGCATGTTGCCTACGAGCAGACAGAGAGGAGATAAGGAGAATGGGGCGCCAGCAAAGGTGCGGCGTACACTCATATAAGAGCTGGCCGATGCAGACTAACGCTACAGGCGATAGAGTGAGGTTGGCAAGCTGTCACCACTGGCTTCGACAGCGATGTCGTCTTAGAGCTGTATCACCGCGATCAGGAGCAAGGCGGCGGTCAGCACGGCGCTGGATCCAAGCGCCGCGCTGTGCTGCTACATCTGTGACTACAGCAGCAGATACTGCTTAGCGGCTGCTTTGCAAATACCGCTGCCTTACGTGTAGAGGCAGCCTTAGAAGCTAAAGCCTGCTCTTAAGTAGCCACCCCAAGTGTTATCCGTTTCAAAGGAGTCGATTTCGTCACCGCTGCTGTTATAGACCTTAAACTCGCGGTCAAAGTACGAGAACACACCGGCCGTGACCTTAAACATCTTCATTGGTGATAAGGTAGCCGATAAGCCCGCACCATAGGACTCCTCGCGCAAATAGCCGTCAGCCCAATCACCCTTACGGTCCCAGTCATCATCTAAGTGATAGGTATCGCGCACCGTCATGAAGTTAGCGCCCACGGCTAACCAATCATTGAAGCGGTACTGCACCATGGTGGCAGGGTAAGCAATCGAGCCCATCCAGCCGTGGTCACTATCGTCACCCAGTTTTAAGCCCACAATTGGCAGGTACACATTATCGGCACCATTGAGGTTAGCGAAAGCACCTAAGAAGGCCGTCATACCATTCTTAAACGTCCAGCCTAAGACCGCACGTGGGCTCACATTGTAGCTGTCACCGATGTCAAAGTCCTCTTCATAGAGGGCACCTAAGGTCAAACCCACGCCGTAGGCTAAATTCGAGCTGATATAACCATTGTGATGCAGGTCGATGGCAACCTTATCTAAGGAGTCAAATGGGTCATCATAGCCAGAGAAATCGTACTCGGTGTGGCTGTAGATGAAGGTGGCAAAAGCGTAGGAAGCGTCAAAGGTAAAGGTGTTGGTCTGCAGACTCTCATTGGAGCCCTTGATATCAGCCTCACCAGTACCGGTGTAGTTGGCATTGAATCTTAAGCCACCAACATTTGCCGCTTGAGCGCTGCTTAAAGCACTGGCGCCTAATAAGGTTAAGCTCCCTAAGGCCACAGCAGCCGCCATCTTCTTGTAATTCATATCCCTTACCTATACCAAAAACAACAAACAGATCAGACAAAAGCACAGGGCCTACATCGTATCAGTGCTCTTTAGAGCCTCCTACAGGCATCATGTAGCACTGGCCGCTAAGCGCATGACAGCACCAAAGGGAGCTATATGGGCTGCCAAAGCTGATATACCAAGGCTTTTGAGGCTGTGTATTATAGGGCAGCTCACCGCGCTGTCCACTGCTAAAAAGCCAAGGATTGAATGTAAAAAACAAAATCAGCGGTAGCAGCTGGCTCTATTCCCATGTGCTCGGTATTTCTCAAGAGCAGGGCACATCCCATAATATTCTTAAGCTCGTCCTACCACCACAGCCACCTGTTACTTACCCTACCCAACCCTACACGTTAACCCTTGAGACACAACTGACTTAAGAGATGACGGGCTTTAGGGTAATCATGGTGCACCGCCCTAAGTGAGGCTTAAACTCACCTGCACCATTCATCTCGAGGAAGAGGTGTTACCTTGCCCTCACGCCTCCCATCTCCGTCCTTTATGAGATCACTCCGTCCCAACCGTTCTGCCTCTTCCTTGTGTGGGATCCTCTCCGATGTTACGGAGTAGGGTACAAACACTACTCCCAAATTGATCACGCCCCACGCCAGCACATGGCCCCCATGCCTAAGCGCAGGGCCCCCTTGGGAGCGCAGCTACGCTGCTACTTTGTGGCATTCACCAAACTCAGAGGCGTTAGGAGCTACTATGATTTGGGCAACGTTGACGGCTTCTCCGTCCCCAAAAAGCAACCTTAGTCACATATCATAACCATCACGCTACAGTCTGCACGCGCTATTGCCTACAATACAGGCATTATGCCGTTGTGCTGGCCTCAGGATGGTGGTCGTGCTGTAACAGCGATTAAGCTGCAGACACCTGCACGTGTTACTACCTCTCAGGTGCCATTTCAGCATCTGCATCAGCCGAGTACAAAGCGCGGAAGTGGCGTATGGTGTGACGTCATGAGTAACGTCAGGAGTGGCGTCAGAAGCGGCGTCATGATTGGCATCATGACTGGTGTCAGTGGTGACGTTTGTCAGCAGCTAAGATCGATGAGAGCCGCTGCTCAAAACTACCTCACTCAAGTGAGCACCTGCCACGCATTACCATTAAGTCCAGAGCAAGTCGCAATTAACCGCAAGTAATACTCTTTGCAAAACTTGCCTGTGGCGCCCAAACTTCACTTTTTGCCTACTAAAACCCCAGCAAATTACCGCTTACTCTAGCAAGCAACAAAGAAAAGCCGCTATAATCGAAAAGCGCTTTACAGGGGCGTTTGTTCCTTTTTGGGCGCGCGCACATCATGGTACGCATTTCGTTTCATCGCGCTTACCATTTAAGCAGTGCGCTCAACGCAGACTCCGCTCACTTGTACCGTACACCAGATGGTACTCCCTGCGTTTGTGCGCTGCTCTTGCTTTGTTTGCTTTGCTGAGCTCAAGCTGCAATTGTGCAGTCTGAGTCTACTGTTTTCTTTCTACCTGTGGTCATGTAGCCCAGCCTTAACCATCTTGGGGAGCTTAAAAGCCGATGCATTCAGGTAAAATCACTGCCATCCAGCGATTGGCGAAGGGACTTTGTGCTGTCACCTGCGTGGTCAGTCTTAGCTTTACTACCTTAGCCCTCAGCGGCTGCTCTCAAAAAAACGACCCGCAACAAACTGTTGCGGCGACGAATAACACCTTGCTGCCGGAAAAGAAGGCAGACATCGTGATTCGCATCGGCTACGAGAATGCCAAAGGCGAGCCTTTTGACATCGGCATGGAGCGCTGGAAAGAAGAGCTCGAAAAGATCTCTCATGGCACGATGAGTCTCGAGCTCTACCCAAATTCTTCTTTAGGTAGCAAGGCTCAGCTGCTTGAGCGCATGGAACGCGGTGAGGCTGTGGGCACCTTAGCTGACGGCGGCACCTTCTACGGCATTGGTGCTTACGATTTAGGTATCACCTTTGGCCCTTATCTCTTTAAGAACTGGGATGAGGCTACCCACTTAGTAAGCAGCAAGTGGTACCAAAGTGAGATTGAGAAGCTGGCTAAGGACAAGGGCATCCGTGTGCTGCCAGCCACATGGACTTATGGTGTCCGTCATATTCTCACCAACAAGCCAATCACCAAGAGCTCTGATTTCCGTGGTCTAACCATGCGCGTCACTAACAATGACGTGCAAAAGAAGACCATGGAGGTCTTTGGTGCCAAGACGGTAACCATGGACTTAACCGAGGTCAATGCCGCCTTACGTGACGGCTCGGTCAATGGCTTAGAGAACCCTCTGGCGCACTTGTATGGTGGTGGCTACTACCAAAACGCCAAATACTTACTGCTGTCGGCCCATGTCTACAACTTTACTAACATCGTCATAAGTGATCAGTTCTGGCAATCGCTGACGCCAAACCAGCAAGACATGCTGGAAACCTCCTGCAATAAGGCCTCAAAGTTCTTTGACATTGTCGCGGCAGCTAATGAGTACACCTCACTTCAGCAGTTAAAGGCAGCGGGTGTGCAGATCACTGAGCCATCGCCAGAGATGCTGACGGACTTAAACAACGCCGCGCACTCGTTCTATGTATTACCTGACTTTACCTCCAAGTGGACGCCAGGCCTCTACTACAAAGTTTTAGCGGCTAAAGCCATTCCATGGAACTACTACACCAGCCAGCGCTTTAAGGTAAAGAAGTAGGTTGCACGCAGAAGAAGCTGCGTGCCAGATTGCGGCAATGGCACTGATGCCAGGGCCTCAGCTCACTAACGCCGGATAAGCACACTTTATCCGGCGTTTTGCTTTTTCAGCTCTACAAGGAGCTCGCTACGTATCTCCGACCTTGAGGAGATCTGAGATAGTTTTGCGCCCTGCACGGTCGCCTACCACTTAGAGGTAATTTGTTGCGCATCCCCACAACGGTTATAGTGCCCCAGCCCTGTTACGCCTCGGGTAAAGCGAAATTACCAAAGAGAGCTTGAGCGTAAAGGCAGTAGTTACCACATCATGAAGCTGCTGATGTTAGTGTTACGCCAAAGTGGCACGAGGCCGCACAGAGCGTAATGTTGTGGCTTTGTTGAGACATGTGTGGAGCACCCAATAAGTGCTTTTGCCGCTGTCTTTTCCCGCAACAAGCGCACATTAAAAAGGCTGCACTAAGGCAGCCTTTGTCATGTTGTTATATCGTTGCTGTCTACGCCCAGCTCACGCTGTGCGCAAACTCGGTTAATCTCAGTGGCAGACCTGCACAACACTCAAGATCTCACAGCGCTTAGTTTCCGCTTGATGCGCTTCTACGCACACTGCTTTGGCTGCAGCTTAGCGGTAAGTACAGCTCCTGACCACCGCTGCTGCCAGCAGCTCCTCAGACACGCTGCAATACGCACGTCCAAATAAACTGCCACTTAAGATAATTCTTAGCCCAAGTACTTGATCAGGGTCTGGCGCACGGCGTGCGGACCCGTGATCATTTCCTTAAAGAGCCCCTCGACCTTGGTGCCTAAGCCGATGCTGTAGAGATCGACACCAAATAAGGTCGCATTAGAGAGGATGGGATGCAGCTTATCTCCCACGGTCTCTGGCTTACCAAACTCAATGCCCGCCATCTTCGCCTGTAAATCAGGAAGCAGCGGATCATCCGACAGCGTAAAGGCCTTACCGTCATCATCTAAGGCGAGCAGATAACGCATCCAACCGGCAATAGCCAATGGCAGGGCAATGAGCTGCGTCGCATCGAGGCCCTTCTTTTGGTAATTCTTTAAGGTCTCACCAAAGCGCACCGTGACCTTTTGTGAGGTATCGGTAGCAATACGTTGTGGCGAGTCAGGCAAGCACTTGTTGGTCAGACGCTGCTCAATCACCTCAGTTAAGAAGTCGCGTGGATTTAAGATCTTTGGATCATCCACTACCTTTAAGCCCTCGTCATAGCCCAGCTTTTTGACCAGTGCTACTAACTGTGGGTCATCCATTTCCGCCGCGATGCGCTCATAGCCTAAAACGCAACCGTACACCGCCAGAGCCGTGTGCAGTGGGTTTAAGCAGGTAGTGACCTTCATACGCTCGCACAGATCAACGCCAGCACCGTCAGTAAAGAGCACACCAGCCTTCTCAAGTGGTGGACGGCCGTTAGGGAAGATATCCTCCACAATCAGATACTGTGGCTTCTCGGCATTCACAAATGGCGCAATAAAGGAGCCACGAGCAGTCTTGATTGGATCCATATCCTCAATACCCTTCTCCTTTAAGAGCTGAGCAATTGAGGCATCTGGACGTGGGGTGATCTTATCGATCATCGTCCATGGGAAGGAGACCTTGCTCTTGTCTTGCAGGTAGGCAATAAAGCCTGCATCGACAAAGCCCTTTTGCTGCCAAGCTTCTGCAATCTCTAAGACCGCAGCCTTGAGCTTATCGCCGTTGTGCGAGCAATTGTCCATGGAGACCATGGCAATTGGGTAGGCACCAGCCTGATAGCGATCCCACAGTAAGGCCGCCGTCCACGACATGGCGTGTCTTACTTCTTTAGGGCCATTGGCGATGTCCTTTTCTACCTGCTCTAAGTACTTACCATCAATACCACGAATGGCGTAGCCCTTTTCGGTAATGGTGTAAGAGACCATTTGTACCGAAGGGTTGCACATGAGCTCTTTGACCTCAGACTCGTCTTGTGGTGCCGAGCCATTTAACTTGTAACCATGTACCACCGAGCCAATAACCTTGAGCTCGACATTGGTATCAGGCAGTAAGGTCACCTCTAAGGTGAGCTTATCATGTGGGCCAAAGACGTCATCAATAATGGCGCCGTCATAAGCCGACAGGGTTTGGATACCGGACTTTTGTAAGCCCTCATCTAACAGCGTTTGCTGCAGCGAGGCTACAAAGCCACGGAAGATGTTACCGGCACCAAAGTGTAACCACACTGGGTGCTCACGGCTGTATTGCTGCACGGCAGCCACATCATACTTTGGCAGTGTGACCCCAGCTGCGGCAAAGGCGGCCTTGTCCTTAATACCCTCTAAAGTAACCTTCATATCCCAGTTCCGTTCCGATCCTCAACCTTTGTTCATTCTCCCGACGCTCGGCCCCTGTTTGCTGCATGATCTAAGATGCGGTCTGAGCTAAGCGAGCGCAGGGGATTTGCGTCAAGCAAAAACGGCGCTGCACAAGAGAGCCTTGCACCGCGCCGCTTATTAAGCTCTGACTACTTCCAAGGAGCCGTTACGGAGTTGATATTGTCTGGGTAAGGCATGCCTTTATCCTTACGGATGGCTTCCTCTAAACCGATGAGGTAGGTAGCACCTAAGGCGCGGTCGTACAGACCATAGCCAGGACGTGCCTTTTCACCCCAAATCTCACGGCCGTGATCTGGACGAATCACACCATTGAAGCCCATCTCAATTAAGGCCTTCATGATCTCGTAGAGGTCTAAGCTGCCAGTGCAGGAGACGTGAGAGGTTTCGTGGAATTGGTGATCACCGGTGAAGAGCACATTACGCACGTGGGCAAAATGAATGCGCTTCGCGATGATTGGGTTACGGATGATGGATGGGATCTTGTTAGCTGGGTTCGAGCCTAAGGAACCGGTGCACAGCGTGAAGCCGTTTAATGGGCTGTCATTGAGCTGAGCGATCTTGACTAAGTCCTCTTCGCTCTTGGTGATACGTGGGATACCAAAGAGGTCGTAGGATGGATCGTCTGGGTGCACGCCCATCTTAATATTGTACTTCTCGCAGGTAGGCATGATGGCGTCTAAGAAGTACTTGAAATTAGCACGCAGCTCGTCACCGGTCATGCCCTTGAACTTGTTGATCTGATCGGTGATCTCGCTTCTGCGGTTTAACTCCCAGCCAGGCATCTCAAAGCCGTTGGAATTATTGGCGATGCGATCGAACATCTCCTCAGCGCTTAAGCCTTCGATGACCTTGCCATCATAAGCTAAGGCGGTGGAGCCATCTGGTAAAGGCAGAGCTAAGTCAGTACGCGTCCAGTCGAACACTGGCATGAAGTTGTAGCAGACTAAGTGGATGTCGTTCTTACCGACGGCCTCGAGGGACTTGATGTAGTTCTCGATGTACTTATCGCGGGTTGGGGCACCGTACTTGATGTCCTCATGAACGTTAATGCTCTCGATACCTAAGAGCTTGAGGCCGGACTTCTCCACTAAGGCCTTGCGCTCCTTGACCTTCTCCTCAGGCCAAGCCTCACCTGCTGGCAGCTCATGTAAAGCGGTAATCACGCCTTCCATACCAGGAACTTGGTGGATTTGCTCCAGAGTAATGTTGTCCTGGTCTGGGCCATACCAGCGCATCGTCATGTGCATCATAAGCAATCACTCCCACAAAAACAAACATCGCGGTTAACACTTAGCCACCTCTTAACTCTTCGAAGAGGCTGTCTCGTATACCAAGAGAGATGAGGCTCCCGCGCTTGTGGCTGACGCGTGACACGGCCTTAGTATGCAGTGCCTTGAGCGTCTGCCCCTCTACCGTAAGCTAGCAAAGATTAACGGCAGATAACGCCTCACCGAGGTGTACTTTAGTTTGCTTGCGAGCGTTACCACAGAGCCAACTGGGCAGAGAAGAGCAGCTCGTTTTTAGCGGTGACTAAAGTGATGCTAAGTGCCATCCGGTATCGCATCTTTCCTGATATTATAGGCTTTGCGTTGTTTACATACTAGTATGTAAGTTGCGAAAAAACGGCGCCCCTAGGCACTAAATTCTGATTTTGTGACGAAGCTTTTGTTTTGCAAAAAAGACTGTGGAGAGAGTGGGGTAACGCGCTGGTGCAAGAGTGTGCTCGGAAGTGGCTACAGGCCCGTTGACTCACTTACAACTGAGCAAAGCCAGCTTGAGGTTGCCTCAAGAGGCTGTTGCTACTACCTATTTTACAGAGCAGCTATGTCAGCACTATTGCTGGAAAATTGCCTATTGCCTTGCCTATGAGGCCATCTGAGGTTGGTCGCTGCCACAAAGTAGCAGCGCCCCCTGCGATCAAGTACAAGCATGGGAGCTCATGTGCTGGATTTTGGAGTGATCAACATGAAGGAGGAAGTGCTAGTGGTGGTGTCAATGCCCTATTCACCACAAACTGCGCAAAGCCGTCTCTGTTGCTGACGCCGTGCTCTAACGCTGTGCTTAACGCCACCACCTACCACCACCTGTTACCATGCCCATGCCACCACGCCCCCCTACTCTTATCCTCTTATCTCAGAGGAACGCCCTCGGCACAAGCGCACGCCTTACAGCGGGAAAAGCTGTGAGGCAGGAGCAGGCAACCCGCCACCATTGCTGCAACAGCAGCCGCTGCCGCTGCTGTACAGAACCCTTCTTAGCCCCCTGAGAAACGCCTCGACGTTGCAGGACTTTAGCCCCTTGCGCGCCACTATCCATATCCGTCCCTACTCTCCTCACCCTTGAAAATGAGCAGCCACCACGCTTCTGCCTGTAGCTGGGGGCAAACTTTGTGATGTAGAGCAAATTTCTAACAAAATGCGAAAGTTTGGAGAATTTTTCCAAAAAAAACAGCATTATAATGCCACGCAAGAACACAGTAACCCGAGGGAGTGATGTCACCCGTAGTCTTTGTGCCAATGGCGCTTTGGACTGCATTTGCCCCTCGGATCTTAGTGTTTGCCACTTCGCATGCGGTTTATAAAGGAAGTCGTGATGAGAATCTACCGTGCTCGTAACTACCAAGAATTAAGTCGTAAGGCTGCCAACATCATCTCGGCTCAGGTGATCATTAAGCCAAACTGCGTCTTAGGTTTAGCTACTGGTTCCAGCCCTATTGGTACTTACAAGCAACTCATTGAGTGGTACAACAAGGGCGACCTCGACTTTGCTGAGGTCAAGACGGTTAACCTCGACGAGTACCGTGGCTTAGGCAAAGATAGTGATCAGAGCTACGTGTACTTCATGCACCACAACTTCTTTGACCACATCAACATCAAGCCAGAGAACATCAACATTCCAGACGGCAAGAACCCAGATGCTGTAGCGGAATGTGCGCGCTACGATCAAGTGATTGAGTCCTTAGGTGGCATCGACATTCAGCTCTTAGGCATTGGCCGTAATGGTCACATTGGCTTTAACGAGCCAGGTGCAGCCTTTGAGAAAAACACTCACTGCGTGGACTTAACCGAGAGCACTATTGAGGCTAACAAGCGCTTCTTTGCCTCGGTGGATGATGTGCCACGTCAGGCTTACACCATGGGCATTCGCTCGATCATGCACGCCCAAAAGGTGTTACTGATTGCCTCTGGTAAGGACAAGGCCGAGGCGGTTTACAAGTCGTTCTGGGGCCCAGTCACCCCTGAGGTACCAGCCTCGGTATTACAGTTACACCCTAATGTCTTCTTAGTTGCAGACGAGGATGCTTTAAGCTTAGCGCCACAGGCCTAAGGCTAAAGCCACGCCAAGCACAAGCAAGAGCTCAGTACGCCTGCACGCGCCAACTTTTTTGTAGTTATTTCTTCACACACACTAAGCGAGCCCAAAAGCCAGTACATGGCCTTTGGGCTTTTTTGTTATGAGCGAGGTGAAGTTGCCAAGAGGGCGCTTTATCACATGGTGCCAGCACATCACCCCTAAGATCCCTCAGGGTGGTGCGGTTAGGGTATTAAGCCGTGCTGACCCAGCTTGTAAGCTGCATCGCAGCCCCTTGCAACCTTAGTCACCACGCGCTTTGCCGCAGCTTAGTGCTTAAGTTCGCAGGGCTGGGCGCTTACCCACCACCAGCCAAAGCAGCTTTGTTTGCCAGCAAACTACCGAGATAGGTAATGCCAAGCTCTACAGAGGTCGTTGCCCTTACCAGCAATACATGGTTGCCGCTTTGATCTCAGCTGTAGAGGAATACGGAGCTGAACGGATCCTGGCAAGATGTGGCTTATACGAGTCAGCCATTTGGCAAAACATGCGTTTGAAACAGGATTCCACCACGGATCTTGGTGCCGCAGATGGGGTAATAGCCTTTAAGCTGATAGCCAC
>JAHLFE010000102.1 GCA_018884035.1 Candidatus Anaerobiospirillum pullicola | reverse complement strand
TCTGCAGTGCAGGCTGAGCCAGCAAGCGATGCCGCGTTTGATAGTCTGTTGTACGGCTATATGCGCTTGAGAGAGTTTTCTGAGTACTGGCCGACCAATGTCAATATAGTGTAGTTTCTGCAGTTTGTAGTAGGGCGGCACATCAGTCTAGAAACTAGACACCTGCTACAAATTTGTAGAGCCTATGTTACAGAGGAACAATTAGAAGAAGCCTTAGAGCAAGTATGGCGTTTCCATTTAGAGCCAGTGCTCAAAGAGTATTTGCGCGGGCGGAGAGCAGCCGATATTGACCGCATCGTAGCTGAGCTTAAGAACAGCTACGGCACGTCTTCTCCAGATGTAGAGTAAGTGGCCCTTCACACAAGCTCCAGTGCTGGCTTAAAGCTTTGTGCTGGAGTTTGTGGAGTTTACTACTCAGATGGCTATCAGTGCGTCACTTTGGTGCAGGAGTGGCTTAAGACCCAAAAAAAACAGGTTCTTGTCAGATTTTAGGTGATGGCAAAGGGGCTGTGGATCTAAAAGGTTGGGCTACACAACATCTTTGCAACTCCCAGATATGTCACCATCACAACATCATAAGAGCCAAAGGCTGCTTAGCTTAGTATGGTGTTATCCCACAGAAGATACCTTGCTGGCCCCCTCACAAAGCGCGGAACCATCACCTAAAATCTGGCAAGGACCCAAAAAACATAGGAAATTCAGGCTCTAGTGGTCTGTTCAAAAAATTTCGACCCTAGGTAAGCATCGCCTCAAAGGATGCCCGTAGCACCATGCAACAGAAGGTCGTCAAGTTCAAGGATAAGATGGCGGCGCTGCAAGAGTACCTGATAACGACACTTTGTTCGCAAATGGCACTATGCCGACTACAGCCAAGTACTTTCCAAGTGACTACGACCTTGAGTCTTTGGCACTCAGTGTAAGTGAGCCAGTATGTAGCTTTACTAGGGTCGAAACTTTTTGAACAGACCGCTAGCGTAAAAACTCATGTGCTTTAGGAGGGAGAGATAATGGGGGTCGATGGAGACCTTATCGAACAGAAGAAGTGGCAGCTTTTAGCGTACTCGGATCATGCCCGGTGGGGCTATTTCAAAGGCAGACAGAGCTCTTTCCTAGTCATGGTTGACCTGTCGCAAGCTGAGGTCGCCTTTAGTTGCTCTTGCCCTCGCCACGAGTCCCCTTGCAAGCATGGTCTCGCCTTACTTTATAACTTTGTCAACCACAGAGAGTGGTTTAAGGCAGAACCAGAGCCGGCTTATGTTACTGAGTGGCTTGACAAGCGCGCCGTCATTACGCAAAAAAATGAACAGCGCCACCAAGAAAAAATAGAGCAAGCTAAAGCAGCTTTAGAACAAGCGGCAGATGGCGATAGTAAGACTAATAGCGCTACCATAGATGGGCTTGCCGAGCTTAAGGTGTGGCTTCAGGACTGTCTACGTGTTGGCTTCCAAGCTATGAAGCAGCGCGTTGATGACATTAACCGTCTCTCCAAGCTCTTAATTGATGCTCAGGCTCCGGCATTAGCTGACATGCTGCAAGTGGCTAAAGCTATCGATTGCTCCACCCTAGAGGGGCAGCGCCAGTACTTAAAGCAGCTCTCGCATGTGTACTTCAGCATCACCTCTTTTGAGCGTCTTGAGAGCTTAACGCCGCAGTGGCAAAGCGAGATTGCGCGTCTTGTTGGGCTCACTATACCTACTAAAGAAGAGGTCATAGCAGCGGCTAGAGTCGCTAACTATGGCCAAGATGTTACAAAGGAAGCGGTCTTGGTGCTTACTGATGTAAAGCAGCAAATGGTCAATGGTACTACGCATCGCCAACTCTGCTATCTCTTAGAGCGTCAGTCCTTTGTTACCTACTTCACCTTTGTGCCTGAAAATGCCCAAGCAGGGCAAGGTGAGCAGCCATTGCCTTTGGGGGCGGTTTTCTCGGCTAAGGTCTACCCTTACCCAGGACTTAAGCAAGTGCCACGCGTGCTGCTTGAGGAGCGAGAGCTTAAGTTTTTATCAGCGCAGCTGAAAATGGTGTATTGCCGTAAGCAAGTGGCATCGTTTTATTCGTTTTCACAAGTGACATCGTTTTTTTCGTTTTCACAAGAAGACAATGACGATGCTGCCCATATTGAGGCTCAGAACCTGCTAAAGAACTCTGCCCTTGCTAAGAGGGAGCAGCTTGGCAATGGTGATAAGCACAGTGCTGTTGCTGCTGTCGATACAGAGGATAACGCTGTTTATCGCAAGCTCGTGGCGCAAATACATGGTTGCCCTGATATGACAACAGCGTTACAGGCTATGGGGCAATACTTGATGCAGAAGCCTTTTGCTGACTACGCTCCTGAAGTGATTGATCATGTCAACTTTGCTCAGCCAATTAAGGGAGAGACATGGCGTTCATGGTTTTTGTGTGATAGAGATGGCCTTGTGCGTCAGCTGAGTGGTGGAGATGTTGAGCAAATATACGCTACCGTTGTGTCTTGTCTGGCTCTGACTGGCGGAGCGGAATTTACTGCTGTCGTGCTGCTCAATGAGGCCACAACCATCTTATGTGGTCTGATCTTCAATGGGCGCTACTATCCTCTGCCTCTGTCTCTTTTAGCAGCATATGAAGATCATGCTGACAAGACAGAGCTAGATGCTACAGCAGGCACTGATCTGGGCAAAGGTGAGAAGGCAGAAGCAGCAAGTGCTGAGGCTCAACTGCTTGCTCGGGTACAACAGCACCAAGGGTCATTGCCGGTATCTCTGTGCCCGCCTGAGCCTGAGGGACAACGTTACTTGCCACCTGAGATCATGGCCGCACTTGAGCGGCAAAGCAACAATAAGTTGGCGTGGATGGCAATCCTCTCTAGACTTTACGGCACAGGCTTAAAGGTGCCGCCAGAGCAAGCAGTCGCCTTTTTGCGTCTTAATCCGTGGTTTTGGTGGAAGGATCGTAAGCCTGTTTTCCCTGTTAGACTAAATCCTCTTTATGCAGCTGTAAACGCTAATTTTTTGAGTGTGCGGGCGGCATACCTTAAGCCATATGTTGATGAGGTTATATGGAGGCCACTGTTTGAGCTGCTTGATGGGGATTATGTTGCTGGCAAACAGAATACTGCTGCAGCTGGGAAGAGTTTGAGCGCTCTTTTGAGCGAACGGATATTGCGGCAGCGCGGCAAAGTCTCTTGCTTTGATGCATATAATGCAGATCATCTGCTAGCGGCTTACCAATTTGGCTATCTGCTTGATTGGCTGGAAGCGCTGGAGGCAAACGAGCAGGGCTTGGATAGTTTTGAGTATGCCAAGCTCTTTGAAATATTATGTGTCTACTGGCGTAGACTGTGGACCCACTTTTTCCTTAAAGGGGAGCAAGTGCCGGTTGCTGCTATTGAGGATGAAAACGTTCAGGCCGCGTCTGCTGATCATAAACAGCTATCGCTGCGTCTTGTGTCATGGTTATGGCGCGTAGCAAATTCTGCCAAAGACAACAGTGCGCGTGTTTATGCCAATGCTATGTTGCGTTTGGTTCCAAGGGCGCAGTGGGAACAGGAAGTGGTGGCGTTGGTGCGTCGCTGCTTAGTTGTGACTAACGAGCAAGGAGAGACTCAGTGCAGCTGGCTAGAGCTGAACGAACATGATGCTCAGCTCGGTCGGACTCTACTCCAAGAGTGGCCAAATATCGGCAAACTTGGTACTTCATATGAA
>JAHLFE010000101.1 GCA_018884035.1 Candidatus Anaerobiospirillum pullicola | reverse complement strand
GACTTCTGTCGGACGCTGGACACGTGTCACACACGAAGTTCAGTAGTGATAGGAAACCGCCTTGGTACCGAAAACGGTATGCCAGGTGGTGTGAGAGCCGGCTGCTGGCTTATGAGCCAGCAGCGGCTACTAGATTCATCGCCTTAAAGTTTCCTTAACCTCTAGGCGATCTTCCCGTGGTAAAACGCTGCTTCTCAATTTGTGAGTGCCTACTGCCCCATGGCAGTGCCGGTCAACTCTATACTTCTGTGGTTAACTTCAAGTTAGGACACATTGAATGGACAACCTGAAAGCCAACGACTTAGAGTCGATGGGCCCTTTAGCCATCGCCGGTGTTGAGCCTTACCAGGAAAAGCCTGGTGAGGAGTACATGAACCCTGCTCAAAAAGAGCACTTCCGTAAGATCCTGACTGCTTGGCGTGACCAACTGCGCTCCGAAGTCGATCGCACCGTCGGCCACATGAAGAGTGAGGCGGCGAACTTCCCTGATCCTGTCGATCGCGCTTCGCAAGAAGAGGAGTTCGCTTTAGAGTTACGCGCCCGCGATCGCGAGCGTAAGCTCATCAAGAAGATCGAAAAGACCTTACAAAAGCTGGACAACGACGAGTTCGGTTACTGCGAGAACTGCGGTGTTGAGATCGGCATTAAGCGTCTTGAGGCCCGTCCAACTGCCGACCTGTGCGTGGATTGCAAAGCTTTAGCTGAAATCAAAGAGAAGCAATTAGGCGACTAGCGCGAAAAGTCACCGGTGCCTCTTGAGCCGCGCTTTACTGCTCTGCCTATATCAGCAGGGCGTGGCGTGGCGACGCAACGAGGTCGCGGGACTTACTTCCTGCAGCTTTTGTCCTCCTAACAAAATCACAGCATAGGCCACGTTAGAGCCGTAGAAGTATGAGCTTTTGTGGCTTGACGCCGCTTAGGGTGCCGCCTTGTGGCGGTGCCCTCACTCCCCTATACCCTCTGCATTTCCCTCCTGCCGTCAGGCGCTGGGCGCTCTGCCCTGTCTTCTCTTTCCCTTTTCTTTGCTGCTGTGCGTGGGCTGAGCCTCACTTACCAACCGTTGTCATTTGCTGCCAGTATTGCGCCTTTGCCTTGCTCTGATGGAATATCGGAACGGCATTAGAGGCGGTCTCTAATGGTTGTGCTGTCGCATTGCAAAGCATCACCACAGCAAGTGACACCAACACCAAGACGCTACGCTACTAAGCTACCAGCTCTTACCAGTCTTACCCCCACTGTGTACGCACCCACTTGTATGCCCACCGCACTTCCCTAAAGCCCGTCTTTTCCCCCTTTGTTATAATGACGCCGATTTGGCGTCGCCTCTTTCGCGGTGGTATCGCTGACCACTTGGCTGAGCCCACCACCCTAAAGCTGCCCTAAGTTTCTCTTCCTAAGATGAGTAAGCCTGAAAAAAAGGATAGGCAGTATCCCCAGACGTCCATACTAGCGAACTTAAAGCCCACCATGGCTTATGGTGCTTTGAGTTGGCGTCATTGCCATGTGGTGATTAGTGCTGAAGTGGCTCTATAGAGCTTACAAGCTGGTTTGGCGCAGCGTAAGCACCTTGAGGGTTGATGTTATGAAAACTTTGAGTTGCGCTGGCCACTCTTAGGCTCGTGGAAATGCCCGACGTCACCACAGCGGTTTTTTAGTGCAGGAATCCTAAACAATGCAAGATCAGCTTAACAGGCAGGGAAAAACACGGAGCCATGAGCGCCGTGAGCCTACCTTTGGTGATATCCCGCACAACAATCCGCAAGCTCCTGTAAGTGCTGCGCCTCAGGCCCCACAACAGCCACAGTCTACCTCGCAGCAGCCTTTATCATCTGCTGATTTAGGCGCGGCTATTGGTACCTTTAGCCCGATTGAGGACGAGTTAGATCCTTTAGGCCGTAAGGGCGCCGCTGCTGCCTATGGTGCTAATACCCAAGCCGCATCTGCTGCAGCAAATAATGCGATGGCCATGGCGCGCACAAGCGCTGCTTCCCCTGATACCCCTGTAACTGGTGGCAGCACAGCTAGCGATGCAGGTTTTGCCACCTCTAGTGCAGATAGCTCTCAGCAGTATCAGCAGCCTCAGAGTAATGCTAACAATGACTCCGCTGCAGCTGCAGCTGCAGCTGCCAATGTGTGGCAGAGCCCGATAGCAAGTGCAGCGCAGACTGGCTACACTCAGGACAGTAGTGCTGCTGGTGTTGCTGCAAGTGAGGCAGCCTATACCCCAGCTGCGGTCTATACCTCGTGGTCTGACCTAGGGCAGGCAGCACCGGTGGTAGCATCTGGGGCTCTGGAAAATGTCACTGCGGCTCCTACCACTCCTACCACTTCTGTCACTCCAGAGGGCTCAGCGGCGCCTGATGCTGATGCTGCTTCTTTTGCCTCGGCGCTGCATAAAGCGCAGGGCGCGGCCGCAGAAGGTGCTGACGCTTACTCTGAGTCCAATTCTGACGCCGCTCACTACGCTACTTTTGGGGGTAATGACATCGCAGATAGCGTGGCTACGGGCTCTTATGCTTACTCTTCCTCTGCGTCCTACCAAACAGGCTCAGATCAATTCACCACGCAGCTTGACGGCTCGTATGGCTCTTATGACGCTGCTTCTGACGCCACTCTGGACGCCACTCCAGACATCAATGCTGTAGATTCCACGCCGCACAGCGCCGCTGCTGCCTTCCTCTCTGGTGACGCCACAGACGCTGCTGCGGATGCTGCCCAAGGCGCTAATGCTGCTCATGAGGGCGCTGTCACTGCGTCCCCTAATACCGCTGCTGACGTTAGTGCTGACACCGCTGAGGCTACTAGCGCCCAAGACACAGACGCGCAGCAGAATACCGCGCCGCAGGGCAATTTTCTCTATCAATGGCGCGAAAAGCGTAAACAAGAAAAAGCTCGCCTGCAACACGAAAAAGAGCTGCGCAAACAGGGGCTGCTGCCAAAACCAACGCTCTGTCAGCGTCTTTGGCACAGCATCAAGTACCTCTTTTCTCTGGGGATCAAGCTCACCATTGTCGGCATGTGCGTCGGCTGCGTGCTCTTTATTTACTTTGATACCGTGGTGATGGAAGGCTACGAGATCGACGATAAGTGGGTGTTACCAGCGGTCGTCTATTCCCGTCCTCTGGAGCTTTATCCTGATCAGCGTCTGTCTCTCAAGCAAATGGTCTACGAGCTGGAGCTCTTAAAGTACCGTAAAGTTGAGAGTCCTCGTAATCCTGGTGAGTACGCTCTTAACGAAAAGAATGGCCGCTTAGTGCTGGTGAAGCGTCCTTTTGACTTCCCTGATGGTGCCGAGCCAAAGATGTCCGTCTTAGTGGAGTTTGATGACAAGCGTGTGCAGCGCATCATCAACGCGGACACCATGCAAGAGCTGGCTTTTATGCGTATGGATCCGGTCTTACTTGACCGTATCAACCGCATCAATCCTGAGGAAGACCGCATCTTTATCTCTATTGATGAGGTGCCGCAGCAGCTGATTACCACCTTAATTGAAGTGGAAGATCGCGCCTACTTCCAGCACATTGGTATTAACCCCTTAGCTATTGGCCGTGCCTTTGTCAAAAACTTTATGGCCGGTCGTGTGGTCGAGGGTGGCAGTACCATTACCCAGCAGTTGGTGAAAAACTACTTCCTCACCAATGAGCGCAGCTATAGCCGTAAGCTCAAAGAAATCTTTATGGCTGTTGCCATGAATCACCGTTACACCAAGGAGCAAGTCCTTGAGGCCTACATGAACGAGATTTATTTAGGCCAAAACGGTAATGCGGGTATTTACGGCTTTGGCTTAGCCTCGTATTTCTACTTTGGTGTGCCAGTAAGTGAGCTCAACTTAGACCAGATTGCGCTCTTAGTTGGCCTCATTAAGGGCCCATCCTATTACGATCCATGGCGCTTTCCAGACCACGCTTTAGAGCGCCGTAATACGGTCTTAGGCATCTTACGTAACCGTGGCCACATTAGCCCTGAGCAGTTTGAGAAGCTCGCGGCGCAGCCGATTAAGGTCATTCCACGTGGCCAGCTCTCCTATCGTAAGACCCCTGCCTTTATGGGCTTAGTTAAGACGGAGATTGGTACGCGCTTTAAGGAAGAAGAGGAGCGCACGGGTAAGGACTTCCTCTCTGGTAATGGCATTCGTATCTTTACCTCGTTAGACCCACAAGCGCAAAACGCAGCCGAAAAGGCGGTCACTGAGCAGATTGCTGCTATTGAGAAGCAGCGCAAAAAAGAGGGCTTAGAGGCGGCTATGATCGTCTCCTCATGGCGCACCGGTGAGGTCTCGGCGGTGGTGGGCTCGGCTGATCCTGCTTATGACGGCTATAACCGTGTCTTAGATTCGCGTCGTCAGGTGGGTTCGCTCATTAAGCCTTTTGTCTACTTAACTGCTTTCCATCAGGGCTATCACTTAGGCTCGATTGTGAATGACAGTCCGGTCAAGGTGCAATTGCCTAATGGTGATATCTGGTCGCCAAAGAATGATGACAAGCGCTTCCGTGGCCCAATTCGCGTCATCCGTGCTATGGCCAGTTCCTTAAACGTGCCAACAGTGCGTGTGGGCATGGGCGCGGGCTTAGACAATGTCGTTAACACCTTACATGCGGCGGGCTTTAAGCGCGAGGTAAAGCTCTACCCATCCATTGTGCTGGGTACACCCGAGATCAGCCCTTATGAGCTTAATGCCATGTATGTGGGTATGGCCACTGAGGGTATCTACCGTGACCTCACTACCTTACGCACCATTGAGAAGAACGGTGAGATTGTCTACCAGCGTGGTAGTAACCGCTCAGCACGTACTTTAGATCCAAAGGACACCTACTTAGCCATTTACGGTATGACCGAGGCGACACGCTCTGGTACTGGAAGGCGCATTGGGCAGATGTTCCCTGATGTGACCTTAGCGACCAAGACGGGTACGACCAATGACAACCGTGACAGCTGGACGGTGGGTATGGACTCAGATGAGATCGCAACGGTCTGGGTGGGCTTTGATGATAACCGCAATACCGGCCTCTATGGCTCCAGTGGTGCCATGCTCTTATATGGCGCTTACTTACAGGAGCGTGGGGTTAACTCTCTGGATTTAAAGCGTCCGGAGGGTATTGTCTACGTTAACTTTGATAAGCAGGGTAATGTCTTAGCCTCGGGGTGCGAGGAGGCTGGTATGGAGATGTATCCGGCCCGTGAGGATCGTATCCAGTACGTCAAGCAGTGCAATGCTTTTGGTGACAGTGGCTACCATGATCTGCCATCGGTGGTGCCAATTCGTCCATGGAATCAGACACCTGCTCAGCAGCCACAGCAACCACAGCAGCTGCCACCTGGCTACCAGCCACAAAATGGCTTACAGCCACAGTTCCAGCCCGCACAGCCGACGGTACCACAGCCTAACAATGCGGCGCTAAACTCGGAGCAGGTGCGGGATTCGGGAGCACGTGATGTTGATCCGGTGCGCCCTGATGAAAACGCTCGTCCGACGCAGAGTAGCTCGCAGAATGTGGAGCGTCAGGCGGATGCCTTTGAAGATGAGCTGCTGGGGATTTTCTAGCGGCAGCGTGGTGAGGGGCGCGCGTCCCTCATCGCTCAGCTGGCGCGTATCCCAAAAGCAAAGCCTAAAGGTGGTAACAGCCTACAATCAGGTGTTTTACCCAGAGAGTAGGGAGTGAGTGATCTCATAAATGGCGGAAGAAGGGAGGTGTGATGCGTGATGGCACATACACACCTCGAGATGAAAGGTGCAGGTGAGTCTCAGCTACCTGAGGACGGTGCACCATGATTACCCTAAAGTCCGTCAGCTATTAAGTAAGTCGTTCTTCGGTGTTTGCGGCGACGCTAGCGTACAAGCGACAGCGCAGGTGCGCACGCAAAGCAGGTTGCCGGTGTTCACAGCCAGTGCTCACAGCCTGCATTCTGGGGTATAGAGGCGCCCAGCTGCGTATTCCTACGACTTAACACCACCAAGGCTTTATGTTGCGCGTGGTGTGCGTCTATGCCCTGTGGATATTAATGCTGTAAGTGGCATCTATAGCGCTTACAAGCTGGGTGGGCGCATCGTAATCACCTTGAGGGATAAGTTGCTAACGCTCTGAGTTGAGCTGTCAGCTCTTAGGTTAGCGGGTATGCTAGCGGCACCATCTTGATGTAGGGGTAGGGCTAAGACGGAGCATGGGCTGCGACCATTAGATGCAGCGCGTAGAGGTAGCGGCTTTGCTCCTAATCTTAGGCGTTGATATTGATCGCGCGGCTGCCGTCGGGGCGTGTCCACGCCTGTGGGGTTTTGCCCTGCAGCAGGTAGCTAAAGGCAAGAATTTGCGCGATCACCTCGAACAGCTCGCGCGGGATTTCCTCACCTTCTTTGAGGCATTTGAGCTCGTTGAGCAGTTGCTCGTCTTGGTGGACGTATATGCCAAGCTCATTAGCCATAGCGATGATAGCGTCGGCCATGGCGCCCTCGCCTTTGGAGCTGACGACTGGGGTACGGCGGTTGGCTTCGTCGTAACTGAGACCAACAGCTTCTTTGATGTTAGTGGAGTCGCTGTCGGTGTCAGGGGCTTGATCGGCTTGTTTGCGGCTAAACATAGGAATCTCGCCAAAGGTTAGACGATGTTAGGGCCGTGGTTCTCAACCAAGATTGAGGTAATGCAAGGCCCCGTGGGTACAGGGCCAAGCCCTGTGGCGGTGTGTGCGTTGGCGGGAGGGAGAGGCAAAGCACCGCGCATTAACACTTAAGCCCTAAGGAATGAGTGATCTCATAAGTGACGTAAGATGTGATCCGTAAGGGCAAAGACACATCTTAAGATGAATGGTGCAGGGGAGTCTAATCCTAGCTTGAGACAGTGCACCATGCTTACCCTCAAGTCCATCATCTCTTAAGTCATTAGTTCCTAAGCGCTCAGGGCTTCAGGTTTAAGCACGCGTGGTAAAGCTTGGGCCCTCAAACTTAAAGTTATCGTCGCTGCTTGCGGTGTCGTGTTTTACCTCAGGCCGACTAATGCGGCCTAAACGCGCGCTAGAGCCCTTAGAGTTTAAGCCAATCTCGCGCAATCTGGCATTTAAGATTGGCATGTTCTCTTGTACCTTTTGCAGCGTCTCTAAGCGCTCGGCCACAAAGGAGATTTGCACCTCAGGGAAGCGTAAGCACACCTTGATTTGCAGGGGGCCTAAGTTCTCAAGGTCAAAGTTAAAGTTCAGATGCCAGCTGCTGCCTCCATCTTCCTCTTGCTGGCGGTGCGCCGTCATCGAGCCCTCTTGGCCACCATGGTAGAAAGGTGGCAGCGGCACGTTGCGTGGTAACACCTGACCTACTGGGAGATTTTGCATCTGCTGCTGTAAGCGCTCAACCTGACTAAAGGTCTCCTTTAAGAGGTCGTTGCTCTTGTGAACGGTCTTGTCATCAATGGCTTCAAACAGCGATTGCGTGCGCTTAACCTCGCCGCCTAACTCTTTGACGGCATTACTGCCGCCGTTCTTTTTTAAGAAGCGCTCAATGTTCTTGCCTAATTGCTCAAAGCGAATGCATAAGAGCATAAAGGCCCATTGGTGTAAGGCAAGGGCTTGGCTTGATGATGGCGATAAAGGCCCCGTCACAAAGTTCAGCCAGTTACTTACCGAGTGTAAGTCCGCCACTGGATCCTGCAGCGCCTGTAAAAACTTTTGCGCTTGCTCCTTCATGGCCGGTGGCAGCTCAGGATCGAGCGTGGCTCCTTGTAAGCGGCCCATTAAGTGGTCAAAAGCACTAAATTGCTGTGGCGCTTGGGCTTGCACCTTTTGTTGCAATTGCGCTGCTGACTCAAGGGCAATGGAGCTTGGATCCATGCTGCTTTTCGCAGTGGTAGCTGTAGCAGGTGGGGCATTGTCCTCTACCGTGTCACTGTGATGACCAAAGAACGAGGCTAAGCGGCGAAAGAGGCCTGAGGACTCACGTGGAGCACTGGTGTTGTTAATCACCGTCTCATCAGGAATGGGCGCACTTTGCCCTGCGGTAATTTGTGCCGCCCCTGGGGTGCTGTTGGTTGGTAAGACCGAAGCAGGAGTAGCCATGGCTACCGTCTGTGGTGCCGCTTGATTCTTACGCAAAATGGCATCAAAGCTGTCCTGATTCTCGGTGAGGTCGGTGTCAGCGACTACACCTGAGAGCGCTTGCCCTAAGGAGTTATTTTGCAGCGCATCGGCGTCAAGCTCGTCAGAAGGAACCGTCTGCATAACGTTCTTAATGATTTCATCTTGCAGACTGTCTTCACTGAGATTGGTGTTGAGGTTAACCGCACCACTGCCGATAGCGCTAGCTTGGGCACCGGTGGCAGCACCAGTGGTCGTAGCAGCACCCACGGCAGCTAAGTTTGTAACATTGGTGACGCCTTGCAGGCTGCTGACACCACTGCCGCTCGTATCAGTAGTGACGGTGGTATTGCTATTAGGCACCGTATTCGTCACAGGGGCGCCATTAGGCGTCACTTGAGCAATGTTAGGCGCAGCTGGTGTAGCAGGGGCAGTTGGGACAGCAGGGGCTGGTACTGGGTTTGGTGCTGGATTTACTGAGCTCTGGGCATTAGTCTGAGCCTGTTGTGGTACAGGCGCAGGGGTTGGCTGTGACGCCGTAGCCTGAGTTTGCTGCGTCGGAGCAGGTTGTGGTTGTGGTGATGGATTAGGTTGCGGCTGCACCGGAGCAGGCTGTGGGCTTTGAGTAGCTTGCGACGCTGGTTGTGGGGCAGGTGCCGGTTGGCTCTGAGCTGCAGGTACTTGTTGCTGTGCTGCTCCTTGCTGTGGTGCAGGAGATTGCGGCGTCGGCTGTGGTTGCTGTACTGGCTGCTGCTGCTGTTGTTGCTGTTGGGTAGAGGCAGCTCTATGGTCAGCTAAAACTGTCTGGCTGGCACCAGCGGCAGCAGTGCGGGCTTCCACTTGCGTGGTGCCGACCTGTCCTTGTCGTGCTGGTGACGTGACATGAGGCGCAGTCCGTGGCTGGGACGCTTGCTCCTCAAGGATAGCGTTTTGCGCGCTGGCCAGAGTCGTACCCGTAGCACGGATGGCGGTGTTACCAATGGTATTGCCACCGGCAGCTTGCTCGTCCGCCACAATTTGCTGCTGCACTTGCTGCTGAGCAGACTGGTACTTATCGTTTGCTACTGTCTGTTGTTGCTGCTGGATAACAGCTTGCTGTTGCTGCTGTCGTTGGGTCTGGATTTGCTGCTGAGCATGCTCTTGCGCGAGGTTTGCTTGTGTGCGCTGGGCAGCATCACGCTCGGCACGGGCAGTCTCACCTGCTTGCTGTGCTTGCTGGTAGAGACGGGCAAAAGCAGAATCGTCCTCAGCTGCTGGCTGCGGTGCAGGGGCTGGAGCAGGGCTACTCTGCTGCGTGGTGACGCGGCCTTGGTCGTTTGCGCTCACTGGAGCTTGGGTTAGAGCCTCATTTGGGAGGTCTAAGTTAATCTCCAGTTGGGCCTTTACGGTATTAGCTTGCTGTAAGCTCTCTAAGGAGGCATTTTCCTTGGAGGCGGCTGCGGCGTCTGCGATAGCGTGAGTGGTTTGCGCCGGATAAGAGGTGCTAATGCTCTGGCTACCTTCTAAGGTTGAGATCTGGGCAGGAGATGCGGGACTATGCGACGCTGTGGGCTCTGGAGGCACAGCATTAGCCTGTGGTGCTGGTGCCGGTTGTGGACGCACATTTTGCGGTGGCTCTACCTCCGCTGGAGCTGGCGTGCGGTGGGTAGGCTGCTTAATTTGCGCAGCGGCGTAGTTCTCCTGTTGCAGGTTGCCGTAGAGACGTGCGTACATGTTGCTCTTAAAGTGACCATTGAGCACATGTTGCGTTTGGCCAATAGGCTGGAGGTTTGGATCGGTATGCGTCTCTGGAGCGACAGGGGTAGCAGGGGGTACTACTTGTGGTTGGGCTGGGGCCTGCAGCTGTGGCTGTGCCGCTGGCTTTTGTTGTTGGCCTGCCGCATCACCATCAGCTACTACCTGTGAGGTAGTGGTGCTTTGGGCAGGAGCCTGTGTCTGAGGTTGTTGCTGAGCAGACTGTTGCTGCTGCTGCACCGGTGTCTGTGGCTTTGATTCAATGACACCGTCATCAGCAGGTACAGGTGTAGCGGTAGCAGGGCGCTGCGCTTGCTGGGTAGCTTGCTGATTTTGCTGTACCTGCTGCTGTTGCTGCACCGCCTCATCGCCGTCGGCTACTACCTGAGAGGTAGTGGTGCTTTGGGCAGGAGCCTGTGTCTGAGGTTGTTGCTGAGCTGGCTGTTGCTGCTGCACCGGTGCCTGTGGCTTTGATTCAATGACACCGTCATCAGCAGGTACAGGTGTAGCGGTAGCAGGGCGCTGCGCTTGCTGGGTAGCTTGCTGATTTTGCTGTACCTGCTGCTGTTGCTGCACCGCCTCATCACCGTCAGCTACTAAATGAGAGGTAGTGCTCTGTGCAGTAGCCTGTGTCTGCTGCGCTTGCTGCGTAGGCTGCTGTTGCTGTACAGGTGCTTGTGGCTTGGACTCAATAACACCATCATCAGCAGGTACAGAGGTAGCGGTAGCAGGGCGTTGCGCTTGCTGGGTAGCTTGCTGATTTTGCTGTACTTGCTGCTGTTGTCGTACCGCCTCATCACCGTCAGCTACTACCTGTGAGGTAGTGGTGCTTTGGGCAGGAGCTGGTGTCTGCTGTTGCGTTTGTTGAGCAGGTTGTTGCTGCTGTTGTACAGGTGCCTGTGGCTTGGCCTCAACGACACCGTCATCAGCAGGTACAGAGGTAGCGGTAGCAGGACGTTGCGCTTGCTGGGTAGCTTGCTGATTTTGCTGAGCCTGCTGCTGTTGCTTTACCGCCTCATCACCGTCAGCTACTACCTTTGCGGTAGTGGTGCTTTGGGCAGGAGCCTGTGTCTGCTGCTGCGTTTGCTGAGCAGGTTGGTGCTGCTGTTGTAAAGGTGCTTGTGGCTTAGCTTCAATGACGCCGTCATCAGTAGGTACAGGGGTAGCAGTAGCAGGGCGTTGCGCGTGCTGGGTAGCTTGCTGATTTTGCTGTACCTGCTGTTGCTGTACAGCCTCATCGCCATCAGCTACTACCTGAGATGTGGTGCTTTGCACAGGAGTCTGTGCTTGCTGTTGTGTTTGTTGCGTAGGCTGTTGCTGCTGTAGCGGAGCCTGGGGCTTAGATTCGATGACGCCGTCATCAGCAGGTACAGTGGTAGCGGTAGCAGGGCGTTGCGCGTGCTGGGTAGCTTGCTGATTTTGCTGTACTTGCTGTTGCTGTACAGCCTCATCGCCATCAGCTACTACCTGAGATGTGGTGCTTTGCACAGGAGTCTGTGCTTGCTGTTGTGTTTGTTGCGTAGGCTGTTGCTGCTGTAGCGGAGCCTGTGGC
>JAHLFE010000100.1 GCA_018884035.1 Candidatus Anaerobiospirillum pullicola | reverse complement strand
AGCCCGTAGTGATCCGCAATCTACATCAGAAGATCAGATAGCGGCTCGCTACTAGAAAAAAGCAGTGTTAACACTGTGTAAAAGCAGAGTTAGCACTGTGAAACCGCAGACGGAAGTCTGCGGTAGTTCATAAATATCTAGCAAGGCGTATCTGTAGTGGTGTAAACCCCGTCTTTATCAGGTTTTATCGCCAGTGTGCACAGGTGAGACAGGCTGTTCCTTGTAGCGTGTAGGCCACTTTGCAGCGCCGCTTTTGCGTTTCACGTGAATCTAATACAAGTATACTTGCAAACCTGGTTTTTGGGCTTTCTTCAGAGTTTGGTGGATAGGGCACCAATGTTACTCCAAGGTTGGTCACGCCAAACGCTATCACATGGGCCCCACGCTTGATCACAGGGGAGCTGCTGCTTTTTGGCATCCACCAAACTATGAGTAGAGCCTACTTTTGAGTTAGCCTAAGCTTCTTAGAGGTTACGTAGCGGATACGCAGGATATTCGTAGGGGATACGCAAGAGATACGCAGGGGATACACAGGGGATACGCAGAGGATACACAGGGGGTACGCAGGAGATACGCAGCGGATACGCCGAGGTGATGTCGCGGACATTCGACCCCGCGCCAGCCCCATACATATCAGCTTTTCGCGCCCCTCTATAATAAAAAAAGAAAGAAAGAAAGAAAAAAACAAAAACAACAGTCCGTGAGCGCTGTGCGCTACACGGACTAAAGGAGTGGCCGCCTCGGCGGCCAGCCTCTATGTACGCGAGGCGCTGCCTCGCGGTTTTTAACGGCGTGGCGCCCGCGCCCCGCCTTTTAACGCGACAGCGCTGCTACGCAGCCCCGTCGCTTTTGGGCGTCTTTTCTTCTTTTTCTCGTAGCTGGCTGGCGCCAGCTGGCCTACCCCAATGGAGGTAAGTTCCCACGCGCGCGTGTCCGCGCACAAGTGGTGTTATATGGGCATGATCTCCCCAAGCAGTACATACCCTAACGTTTAGTGTGGGGCGGCTGTTTTAGTAGTCGAGGCAGGTAATGTTGCTGGAGATGCCCGCCTGCACTGTGCCGCTCCTATGGTTCAGGGCAGGGGTAAGTGCTTTTACTCGGGGGCGCTGCTATTAGCCACTGCACGCAGGTGGCGGCGGCCGTATTGGCCGTCGTTTTCATCCAGATCATGAGGCGGCCGCCTGTGCAGGGCTATGCGGAGCTGCGGTGCCTTACAGTGAAGTGAGCACAGCGCCAAAGCTCTGCACGCATTAACAGCTGACATGGCAGGTTGTGCTGGTGCTGGCAGCCAGTTCTGTGCTGTGCCGCGCTGCGCTTGGCTCTTAGTGCAGGTTTAGCCCCTGTGCCCCGTTTTCTTTTCCTTGAGATACTGCTGGCAGCGGAGCTGGCAGCGCCTGTGCCTAATGACAGGCAATGCCCCAATTTCATGCGTAAATATAATGCATGTTTACGCATGAATCTTCTGATGGGTATGCACGTGAGGTGGTGGCCAAAGAATGAGGCAGGCACTAAGACCACTGTCAATATGGCCAGCTCTTTCTCAAAGACGCGAGTTGAGCCCCTTTAATCCGGTTGCCACCTCTGACGTTGGCTGCCAAAGGTTCCCTAAATCCAAGGTAGCAAGCGTGCATGGTGTTAAGAGGGGGGAGGGGGGCTTATTTTGGGTAATTTTTGGTGCGGAGCAAGAATCCCATAAATAAGCCTTTTTAGGCTGTGCCAATGTTTAGTGTCTCTGAAAATATCCTAACGCTCCAGCATAATAGTGTGGGATTGAAAAAATCGTGTGCAAACCTCCTAGACTGTGTGTAACGCGATTGCGACACACGCTGGTCTGCTGAGATAACTGCGCCTTATAGCCACTTCTGAGGCTTTGCAGTGATGTAGCCATCTTAAGCAGTGGAGCGTTGCCTAGACGTTGCTGCCTTAGAGATGACTGGATGGATAAATGGAGGAAATTGAGGCAGGGAGGAGAGTCAAGGTCGCAGCGCAAGTATCCACCATGTCTAGCAGAGGCATCTTCTGCAAAGGAGTAAAGCAAATGGAAAGCAAGCTTGAGCAGGCCAAGCATCTTCTGGAGTACTACGTCTCGCATCTCGAGTACGCAGCTAACTCTGACACCAACTTTGTGGGCTTCCCTGCCTACATAAAGCCACATGTCGATGCCGGTGACTTTATGAGTCAGGGCACTTGCAGCCTAGGTGGTAGCACCCGTAACGACTTGGCTATTGCTGCGTGGCGTGATTTTGGCGACGGTAAGCTGGTCAGCTTCTTCCAGAGTAATTACAGTGCTATCTTTCCTGAAACCTATCTGGGTTGGCAAGGTTCCTCCAAACGCATCATACTTGCTGAATGGGAGGATGATGACTCGGTGTATAACAACCAATGCGCAGCAGAGGGAGCTTCCACTCTCTTAGTCTCTAGGACGCTGTTAGGTGAGGATGTGCCTCATTGTCATGTCAAGCAATTGAGCATTTACTCTGGCAAGTACTCTGAGTTGCTGTCGAGCTCCTTAGAGGAGTTAGGCTTGTTTGATGGCAAGGCCCCAAATGCCATGCTCACCCAGTTCTGGGAGTGCTTTGCCGCGCCGACTGATGACTTTGTTATCAGAGACATCAATTTCTTGGTACGAGAGATTGGCTTGAATCTGTTATCTTGTCACAGAAACCTGATTCTGACTGGGGTGTCTGGTGCGGGCAAAACCTATTTAGCACAGCGGGTGGCTGAGTTTCTCGTAGCTGCTTTATACCATTATGTTAATGCAGCTGATCACCTTGCTAAGGTGCAGTTTCATCAATCCTACGACTACACCGACTTTATCGAGGGGTTGCGCCCAGTAGGCCTCGAAGATGGGCAGATCACCTTTGTGCGCAAAGACGGTATCTTTAAGAGCTTTTGCAAGCGTGCCTTAGCGCACAAAGATAAGAATTTTGTCTTCATCATCGATGAGATCAATCGTGGTGACACCAGTAAGATCTTCGGCGAGAGTTTATCTGCCATTGATTACGACTGGCGTGGGGTCAAAGGTCGTGTGCAGACTCAGCTTCAAAACCTTGTGCCAGAGGGGGATGAGTTCTACGAGGGCTTCTATGTGCCTGAAAACGTTTACCTTATTGGCACCATGAGCGATAGCGGTGGTCAAAGCGACAAGATGGATTTAGTCTTTCGTCGTCGTTTCCTCTGGCGAGAGATTAAGCCGCTGGAGTGCCTTGACCTGCTATCAGTGGATAAGCTGAATCTGGATCAGGAGCTAAGCAAAAATCTATTTTATGAGGAGGAGAATAGCTATCAAGAGCGGCGAATATGGAAACACTCGCTCAAAGTGATCGGCTTCACTGATCGGGTCACTACTTGCTGCAAGAATCTCAATGCCGCTATCAAAGCGGAGCCTGCCTTAGGTGCTAAGTGTCAGCTGGGGCCTGCTTACTTCCTCAACACCTTACACTTTATCGAAGTGGAGGGATATCTTGGGCTCGACTGGGCGTTAGAGCGGGTCTGGCAGTTGGTCATCGAGCCAACGATCAGGACTTATCTGTGTGGTCACAGCCAGCAAGAAAGCGATCGCATTGTAGCGGAGCTGAAGGAGTTCTACTCTAACAAAGAGCCTTTGACCTCTACGTATAAGAGGTAGCAGCGCCTAAGGTAGGAAGAGCTTCTTATCCACTGTCCTCACCAACCCAGCGCCAGCTGCAGCAGCTCCCTACAAATAAGCCTGCACAGACAGCTTCTCTTACCACTCTTTGTAGTGGAGAAAAGCGCCGGTGCAGGCTTTTTTCTGCTCTACAGCCAGAGGTAGAGAGGGGGACTACTTGGACTCACTCTCCTCGGTGCTGATGCCGCTCTGTCTTAAGAGTGCATCTACCGTTGGCTTGCGTCCACGGAAGGCCACAAAGCCCTTCATTGGATCGACCGCACCACCTACCGCTAAAATGCAGTCGCGGAATTCGGCGCCAGCCTTGCCCGTAAAGAGACCCTCTTCCTCAAAGCGCCCAAAGGCATCAGCAGCTAGTACCTCAGCCCACTTGTAGCTGTAGTAGCCCGCAGCATAGCCACCGGCAAAGATGTGGGTAAAGCTATCAGGGAAGCGGCTTTGTGGGTACTGCGGCGTCACCGCTACTAAGTCCTTGACCTGCTGCAAGATCTCGTACACCCGCGAGCCCTTGGCTGGGTCGTAATCAAGGTGCAGTCTAAAGTCAAACAGCGCAAACTCTAACTGGCGCAGCATCGCCATTGCCGACTCAAAGTTCTTAGCGCGGATCAGCGCCTCCAGCTTGTCCTTTGGCAGTGGCTCATGGGTCTTCTCATGGCTGGACAGGAAGTTCAGCACTTCCTCTTGCCACGCAAAGTTCTCATTAAACTGGCTTGGCAGTTCCACCGCATCCCAAGGCACACCGTTAATGCCCGAGACATCAGCAATGTCGATACGGGTTAAGAGCTGGTTTAAGCCGTGACCAAACTCATGGAAGAGGGTTACCACTTCCTCATGGGTAAGCTGGCTCTCTTTGCCCTTAACAGGTGGGGTAAAGTTGCACACCAGATAGGCTACAGGTAACTGTAACGAGCCATCGGAGCGATAACGCCGCGACATGCACTCGTCCATCCACGCACCACCGCGCTTGCCATCACGAGCAAAGAGATCGACGAAGAAAGTGCCAATCTTGGAGCCAAAACTATCGTAGATGTCGTAGCAACGCACATCGCTATGCCACACATCCACACCAAAGCGTGGGCGGAAGGTCACGTTATAGAGACGCTCAGCGCAGGTAAATAAGCCTGCTAACACCTTCTCTACGCCAAAGTATGGGCGCAGCTCTTGGGGATCGTATGCGTACTGCTCCTTACACAGCTTTTGCGAGTAGAACGAGACATCCCATGGTTCCAGCTCCCCCTCAAGGCCTTTGGCGGCAGCAAATTCACGTAACTGCTGCACTTCACGTAAGCCTTGTGGCTTGGACTTGTGGGCTAAGTCCTCTAAAAAGGTGATCACCTCAACTGGGCTGCTGGCCATCTTGGTTGCCAGTGACAGGTGAGCGTAGCTCTCATAACCTAAGAGCTGAGCCAGCTCATGGCGCAGGCGCAGGATGTTATCGATGTTCTCTTGATTGTCCCACTTGTGGGCATTAGGGCCAATGTCCGAGGCGCGGGTGGCGTAAGCCTCATACATCTGCTTTCTTAAGTCGCGGTTTTCCACGTAGGTCATGAAAGGCAGATAGGATGGGATATCTAAGGTAAAGACCATACCATCGAGGTTACGCTTCTTAGCTTCTTCCTCAGCCTGATGCAGCTGTGATTGTGGTAAGCCCTTAACCTCAGAGCGATCAGTGATGTGCAGAAAATAGCCCTTGGTGGCGTCTAAGACGTTGTTGGCAAAGTTGGATTGTAATTGCGAGAGCTCGGCAGTGATTTCGGCGTAGCGTTGCTGCTGCGCCTCTGGCAGATCGATACCACTTAAGCGAAAGTCACGCAGCGAGTTGTCAATGGACTTTTGTTGAGCAGTATTGAGCAGGGAGAAGGCATCGGAGTGCTTAATCTTCTTTAAGACTTCGCACAGTGGACGGTACTGACCAATAAAGGTCGAGTACTCAGCCATTAATGGCAGGCAGCTGTCGTGTGCCTTTCGCATCTCCTCGGTGTTGCAGACCCCGTTTAAATGAGAGACTACTGACCAGATCTTGGAGAGCCTGTCGTCAGCTTCTTCGATTGGATATACGACGTTATCCCATGTAGGATCGTTTTCATGGGCAGCGACGACGGATTTAATGACCTGCACACTGTGGTCGATGGCCTCTTTAATGGCAGGATAGACATGCTCTGGCTTGACGTGAGAGAACAAAGGCAAGCCTTGCAGGTGGAGTAAAGGATTAAAGTCCTGCTGTTCCATAAAAACTCCGGATAAGTTAAGAATAGGGGCCAAGGGACGTGCCCCGCCTCAAGCGGAAGTGACAAAGGTGCTGTCCCCCTAAAGTACCATGATCAGCACGGATTGCACATACTAAAGTGCCAATATCGTAGGTATTGCCTTGGTGGGGAGCACAAATGCAGGTCAACTCACGCTTCTGGTAGTAATTGGAGTTGTGCGGGGGCGGGAACTGTAACGCTAAGCTGAGGGAGGTGGAGGCTGGATCTCTAAGGAGAGGTATGG
The DNA here is from genome assembly GCA_018884035.1 of Candidatus Anaerobiospirillum pullicola. GTDB lineage: Bacteria > Pseudomonadota > Gammaproteobacteria > Enterobacterales > Succinivibrionaceae > Anaerobiospirillum > Anaerobiospirillum pullicola. Next base: position 3,194 of record JAHLFE010000100.1, on the reverse strand, counting down.
GCAAACAGCATTGCCGCAGCCGGATGGCGTCTTCTTAGAGCTCACAAAGAGCAAGCGCCATCGGACAACTTCCCGCTAAGTAACGTACAATTGTGGTTACGCTTCCTTCCTTGCTCATCCACTTCTTGCGCAGAATATCACCATGTCCGATCAGCACGCACCAGACTCAGCTTCTCCTTCTCTTGGTAGCCACGACTTAGCCGAGCAAGGAAAGGCTCAACCTGCTCAGCAAGGCTTTACCGAGAGCATGACAACTGAGGCCTCGACTTCATTTACTGCCGAGGAAATCGCTACCACCTCAGAGGAAGTAAAGAAGTCTGATCAGCAAGAAAGTGACAACAGCAACGCCTTTGATCAGCTGTTGCAGCACTATCGTGACATGGCAGCAACCACGCGGGACTTGGGTAACCGCTTTGAGAGCCATCCAGCAAGTGCTGCTCACGGTGCCGCAATATCAGCTGCTCTTTACGCAGGTGCAAACCTACAAGGAGTGGCAGCAGGCGCATCCTGAGCTCGGGGTCAGTGAGGTTGATACCGGCATCGATTTGGTGGCCACTCTCAGAGAACCGCAAAACGATGCAGTCTATGTGGCTATTCAGTGCAAGTTCTATCGCGAGCACTCTGCTTTAAGCATGAAGGATCTGGCGACCTTTTTGAGCGTCTCCAGCACGCCTTTCTTTGCCTCACGCTTGCTCGTTGCCACCAATCGCGGCCTTAACAGCCATGCGCAAAAGCAGGTTGCCAACCAAGAAAAGCCGCTGCAAATCATCTCGTTAGAGACCTTACGCCAATTCCCGATTGATTGGGCGCAGTTTGTTCAGACCAACACTGTCTGCACGCTGCCCAAACGGCAGTTGCGTCCTTATCAGCAGACGGCCGTCACCAACACCATTAACGGTTTCAAGGACTACGCGCGTGGCAAGCTCATTATGGCCTGCGGTACTGGTAAGACCTTTACCGCACTGCGCATTGCTGAGAGACAGGCACAGCAAAACCACTTGGTGCTGTTCTTAGTGCCATCGCTATCCTTGCTCTCGCAAAGCATGAACGATTGGGTGCAGCAAAGTCAGCTGCCAATGCTCGCCATCCCTGTGTGCTCGGATAACAAGGTCAGCTACAAAAAGGTCAGCAAGCACGAGAGCGAAGCTGACGAAAACGTCTTAGCGCGCAATGAGCTGCTCTATCCTGCTACCACCAATGAGCACGCCTTAGCCCGCAGTGTTGCTAAGGCGTTAGCGATGCAGCAAAAGCAGCCACAGCAGGGCTTAGTGGTGGTCTTTTCAACCTACCAATCGCTGGATGAGGCGCACCACACCGCTGGTGCTTACCTGCTCAATGATGAGAGTGCAGTGGCTAAAGCTAAAGCATCGGAGCAAGCACCGACTTTTGATGACAAACCAACTTTAGGTGGCTTACCTACTGATGACACCTTAGAGGTTAAGGCACAGGCTCAAGAGTCTGTACCAACTACAGGTGAGCAAGCATCTTTAGGCGATGTGTCTCCTGATGCCATCGCTATCACCAAGACGGCCAAGAAGAGCAGCAAGAAGAACAGCAAGCGCCAAAAGAATACCCCAGACGGCGAAACCTACTTCACGCTGGTGCACAACCCAGAGTACTTCCACGGCCGCAAGCGTCTGTACATGACCGCCACGCCAAAGGTCTATGGTGTCGCGCCAAAGAAGCAAGTTGAAGAAAACTCCGCTGTCATCTATTCCATGGATGACGAAAACGTCTTTGGCCCAGTCTTTTACTCGCTGACTTTTGAGCAAGCGGTGTCCTTAGGGTGTTTGGTCGACTACAAGGTCATCATCCTTGTGCGCGATGGCACGATCGATATGAGCTCTGAGGAGTTAGAGCAGTTCTCGGCGCAAAACACCGCGCGTGCCATTGGTCTGTGGAAGTCACTCAACAAGTTTGGCATCTTAAGCCAAGATGAGTCCGATGCGCAGCCGATTCGTCGTGCCGTCGCTTATGCCCAGCGCATCACCACGATGGGCATGAAGGACAACGTCAACAAAGAGAACATCGTCTCCTCCAAGGAGTATGCACAGCACTTCTCTGAGGTTATTGCCCAATACTGCCAGCGTGTCTTGAGTAAAGGCGCACAAGCCATTGCCGCGCATCAAGACCCAAGTGAAGAATTCCGTTTTGTGGAAAGCCACGACCTTGTCTGCCACTGTGATCACGTCGATGGCGGCATGAACGCCATGGAAAAGGAGGAAAAGCTCCAGTTCTTGCGCTCTGATCCTGGTGAGAACCAGTGCAACATCCTCTTTAATGTGCGCTGCTTAAGTGAGGGGGTAGACGTCCCTGCGCTGGATGCGGTGGCCTTGCTCACTCCACGCCGTTCCCCTGTGGAGGTGGTGCAAATTGTTGGACGTGTGATGCGCACCGCCCCTAGCAAGAAAGAGGGCTATGTCATCATTCCGGTGATTGCCCACAACCTCAAGGATCCCGCCTCGGCCCTTGCTCATAGCGATGCCTTTAAGGTGGTGTGGGAAATCCTCAATGCCTTAAGGAGTATCAACCCTGAGAGCGTGCTGGCTGATCCTTATCTGCACAAGCTCGACAAGCGCATCGCGATTATCTGCGAGAACAACAATGAGCTCTACCGCAAAACCGGTAGTGAATCACCGCGTAAGCGTGTATATGGTGGCAAGGGCACAGGTGCCACCGATGATCAGTCCGAGCTCTTCAATCTGCGCAAGTCAGCCCTTGATTGGGTAGTCGAGCGCTGCGGTATCAGCATCGATAAGGACTCCCGTATCGCCAATGACTACAACGCCTTTGCGCAGGAGATGGGGGATGAAGACTACATCCTCAATCTCATTTTGCGCGTGATTACGGTATCGCTGGAGACGATGCAGATCGTCAAGGCGCTGCCACAGCTGACGATTCATCCTCTGGATCGCTAAGGCGTACTGCAGGCGTTAGCCCCATTGCTTTGGGACAGCTGTTATGAGCGTCCTTGTGGTAGTGCGCTGTAGACGCTGTGCGGTGCGTTTAGGTTGGCAAGCGACGCTTATCCTGAGTCAGTCTCTCATGAGTCGATGGTGTGTTTCCCTAAGAAGCAGGTGCGTTGCTGCTCTTTAGGGGCTCCATCATAGGAGTTCATCGCAGAGGCTCGCTTGTCACACAGCGCGGCTCCAGCTGCTGTTTTGGCGCTCTATGCTCTTAACAGGGGATAGGGA
>JAHLFE010000012.1 GCA_018884035.1 Candidatus Anaerobiospirillum pullicola | reverse complement strand
GTTGATACCTGCGCCGCTGAGTTTGCGACCCCAACTGCTTACATGTACTCCACTTACGAAGATGAGTGCGAGTCTAACCCAAGCGACAAGCGCAAGATCATGATCTTAGGCGGTGGTCCAAACCGTATCGGTCAGGGTATCGAATTCGATTACTGCTGCGTGCACGCGGCGATGGCCTTACGCGAGGATGGGTTTGAGACCATTATGGTCAACTGCAACCCTGAGACGGTGTCCACTGACTACGACATCTCTGACCGCCTCTACTTTGAGCCAGTGACCTTAGAGGATGTGCTCGAGATCGCCCGCATTGAGAAGCCTGAAGGTGTAATCGTGCAATTTGGCGGTCAGACCCCACTTAAATTAGCCCGTAGCCTGGAGAAGGCTGGTGTGCCAATCATTGGTACCTCGCCTGATGCTATCGATAAGGCCGAGGATCGCCAGCGCTTCCAAGAGGCAGTGGAGAAGTTACAGCTGCTGCAACCAAAGAACGGCACTGCGATCTCTTTAAATCAGGCGGTGACCATTGCCGAGAACATTGGCTACCCACTGGTAGTGCGCCCATCCTATGTGTTAGGCGGTCGTGCCATGGAAGTGGTGTACGATGAAGATGACCTGCGCCGCTACTTCAATGAGGCTGTGAAGGTCTCTAACAAGTCCCCAGTGCTCTTAGACAAGTTCTTAGACCACGCGGTAGAGATTGACGTCGATGCCGTGTGCGATGGTAAGGATGTGGTGATTGGCGGCATCATGGAGCACGTTGAGGAATGCGGTGTGCACTCTGGTGACGCGGCTTGCGTGCTGCCACCATGGCGCCTTAATGACGAGATCAAGGAGCGCATCGTCAAGATCAGCCATGATCTGGCCATGGAACTTGATGTGCGCGGCTTAATGAATGTGCAGCTGGCGGTACGTGGCAATGAGATTTACCTCATTGAGGTGAACCCACGTGCGGCGCGTACTGTGCCATTTGTGTCCAAGGCTACCGGTTTACCACTGGCCAAGATCGCCGCGCGTATCATGACAGGTAAGACCTTAGCCGAGCAAGGTATCACCCACCAGGTGATCCCTCCTTACTACTCGGTCAAAGAAGTGGTGCTGCCATTCCACAAGTTCCCTGGCTCCGATCCAATCTTAGGCCCTGAGATGCGCTCCACCGGTGAGGTTATGGGCACAGCTAAGACCTTTGCTGAGGCCTATGCTAAGTCGCAGCTGGCTGCCAGCTCGGAGATTGTGCGCAAGGGCCGTGTGCTGCTGTCGATTCGCAACTCTGATAAGGACGTGCTCCCTGAGTTAGGTCGCAAGTTGGTGGCTGCTGGTTTTGAACTTGATGCTACTGGTGGCACCTACCAGACCTTAACGGATGCAGGTATCCCTGTAAGCCGTGTAAAGAAGGTCTATGAGGGGCGTCCAAACATCCTCGATGGCATTAAGAGTGGCCGCTACAGCTGGGTGATTAACACCACTGAGGGGCGCCAATCGGTGTATGATTCGCGCTCGCTGCGCCGTGGTGCTTTACAGTATCACGTGAGCTACTGCACGACGATTAACGCCGCTTTTGCCACGGTTGAGGCCATGACAGAGAACGAGTTTAGAAGCGTGCACTCGCTGCAAGAGCTGCATCAGCAGATCAAGGACAGCGAGCTTAACGCTGTAAAGTAACTCGTGGCCAGTGCGTGCTGAAGCGCCTTGCGCTTACACGCTAGCGCTAGCGCTAAACAGCCACGCCTGTACTGAGGAGCTCTGCTTTACAGTACAGTACAGTACAGTGATGTGCTGTGCAGTGCTGAGCAAACGCTAAAACCGCCCTATTGCTGGTGCCTTACACCTCTTTTACTCACGAGGTGCAGCACGCGTGGTAGTGGCGGTTTTTTGTTTCTGGGCTGTACCCACGATGCTCTGAGCGCCAAGAGACACGACCAAAGAGCAAGTAAGCCCACCATTATCTGCCTAAGCAGTACCTGACGCCGCTCTAAGGCCAAGAAACGGCAGAATACGCCGCCCAAGGCTTGCTTTAGGACGAAAAGTCGGTATAATGTGCGCACACAGCCGATGCGGATGGATGGCAGAGCGGTTGAATGCAACGGTCTTGAAAACCGTCGAGGATTTGCGTCCTCCGTGAGTTCGAATCTCACTCCATCCGCCAGGTTAAGACCTTTCTGTGGGCCTTGTTCTGAGGCTCCGGTGGCTAAGCTACGTTCTTCTTCTTCTTCTTCTTCTTTTTCTCTTTCTCCTACTCTTCTTATCTTTCTTTTCTTCTGCTTCTCCTGTTTTTCTTGCTCTTCGCTTGAGGCTTTTGGTCAGCTGTTTAATCTCTTGCTGCGTCCACTTGTGGCATGTGGCCAAGAACTGATGCGCTCTTTTGTCTACGGTGCATTGCTACGTCTACTTTTGGCTTGGGGTAGGTTGGGTTATAGCTTCTCCTCGTAGTTTGAGAAGTAGAGCCTAATAGCTCTATGAGGTGACTAACATTAAACGCCATAACCACGGCTCATGTGCTTGTCTCAAGGTATGAGGCTACGTTGTACTATTCCCCAAATCCTGAGCAGAGTTGGGGTTTAAGTGCTCTACTGCTGCGTTGAGCTGTACGCTGCTGTAGCTGTGCTTACTAAGCGTAAAGCCCAGAGCTAAGAGAACTTATGGCGCCGAGTTTCTAGATGTGCGCTCGCGTGTTACCTTGAAGCAAACACTACCCTCAGCAGCCTCTTGATGTGGTCGCAGCCATTACGCTCCAGACCTCTGTGGTAATTGGCCTTAGCAGAAGCGTAAACAGGGCAAAAGGCACGCTGACAGCGGTGATGGTGATTAGCAACCAACTACCTATGTGGTAGTCGACCACACCGGTCGCAGAGTTGTTGCAACTTAAAGTAATGGCTGCACTCTGTGTAGCAACTACCACCGCTTCTATCTCCTACCACACAAACTAACCATCCAACCAAAAAAGACGCAAGCGCATCACCTCACCACACCTCCGCTCTAGCCGCACAGAAACCACCCTTAGCGCATGCAGGCTAACACTACTACTACTACTACTACTACTACTACTACTACTACTACCGCACGCACTCTGGCAGAGATCGCACTGCTTGCTTACAGCCTCCGTACTCATTTCCGCCCCCATCTTGCTCTCTGCTTAAGCACCTCTCAGGGCCTCTGCTCATCATAACTCCACCTCTATTTTGCCCACTTTATTGCCACACCCTGCCCGTATTTAGGCTCTCCTCAGAGTTTGGTGGATATGGCACCAACACTACTCCAAAGTTGGTCACGCAAAACGCCATCACATGGGGGGGCCATGCTTGATCGCAGGGCGCTGCTGCTTTTTGGTATCAACCAAACTCTGAGTAGAGCCCGTATTTAAGCCAGTCACCAACCTGCGCACCAAAAGAGCTCACTTTTGGCAAAAGCTCTTAGGGGCCATGGGTTGTTTTGGCGCACCTCGTGTCATTTAAGATGTGATCTGTGTCCTTTTGTTGCACCAAAAATTTACACTGATTTTGATCTCTTTTTACATGTGTAAATGCTCACCCAATCGCAGCAAAACCGTCTTTTGTGCAGAAAAACGTAGTTTTATCCCAGTTTTTCTCCACTTTTTTAACCTTTTACCGCCAGAAACGCCCCATTTTTGTGCTAAAACAAAGCACATATTAGCGCACTATAGAAGTGCATAAGACAACCAAAAAAGAGCAAAAAAGCAAGAAAAAGCGAAATCTTATTGCCCCATAAACGTGAGGCGCGTAAATTTAGCACCAACGACTTCAATGAGACCAACCGTCTACAGGACTTGTGTCTCAGTTAACAGATCAGTCAGAGAGATCTTAGGAGATCTAAACGATGTCTTATTCCCAGCAGGTTTTCGACGAGCTGTCTGCTCGTTATTCCTACCAGCCAGAATTCTTACAGGCCGTGCAAGAGGTGTTAAGCACCTTACAGCCAGCTTTGGACAAGAACCCTGCTTACCAGAAGAATAAGATCTTAGAGCGCATCACCGAGCCAGAGCGCGTCATTCACTTCTTAGTGCAATGGGTTGACGACAAGGGCGAGATCCAAGTCAACCGTGGCTACCGCGTCCAATTCAACTCCGCCATTGGCCCATACAAGGGCGGCTTACGCTTCCACCCAACCGTAAACGAGGGCGTGCTCAAGTTCTTAGGCTTCGAGCAAATCTTCAAGAACTCCTTAACTGGCACCCCAATCGGCGGTGGCAAGGGTGGCTCTGACTTCGATCCTAAGGGCAAGTCTGACAACGAGATCATGCGCTTCTGCCAGGCCTTCATGGTGCAATTATTCCGTTACATCGGTGCTACCGTGGACGTGCCAGCAGGCGACATCGGTGTGGGCGGCCGTGAGATCGGCTACCTCTACGGTGCTTACAAGCGTTTAACCACCTCCTACGAGGGTGTGTTAACCGGTAAGGGCTTAAACTTCGGTGGTTCCTTAGCTCGTACCGAGGCTACCGGTTACGGTACCGTTTACTTCGCTCAAGAGATGTTAAAGGATCGCGGCGACTCCTTAGAAGGCAAGGTCTGCGCAGTCTCTGGTGCTGGTAACGTTGCTATCTACTGCTGCGAGAAGTTAATCCAAGTCGGTGCTAAGCCAGTGACCGTTTCCGACTCCCGTGGCACCATCTACGATCCAAACGGCATCAATGTTGAGATCTTAAAGCAGGTTAAGGAAGTTGAGCGTGCCTCCTTAACTCGTTATGCTGAGTTAGTCCCAACTGCCAAGTACACCCCAGTTGCTGAGTACCCAGAGGGCAAGCACTTAGTGTGGACTATCAAGTGCGACGCTGCCTTCCCATGCGCTACCCAGAACGAGCTGAACTTAGAAGATGCTAAGACTCTGCTTGCTAATGGCTGCAAGTGTGTGGCTGAGGGTGCTAACATGCCTTCGACCATCGATGCTATCAATGCTTTCTTAGCCTCTGGCATCGCTTACGGCCCAGCTAAGGCTGCTAATGCCGGTGGTGTTGCTACCTCGCAGCTCGAGATGGAGCAGAACGCTTCCATGTCCGCTTGGACCTTTGATGAGGTTGACAGCAAGCTGCACAACATCATGATCAACATCTACAAGAATGCTGCTGAGACCGCCAAGGAGTTTGGTGTGGAAGGCAACTTAGTGTTAGGTGCTAACATCGCTGGCTTCCGTAAGGTTGCTGACGCCATGATCGCTCAGGGTGTGCTCTAAGCAACACCTTGCGGTGCGACAACAGTGATCTCCTTTGCTCTACTGCAGCAGCGGTAGGGCAAAACAGACAAACAGATATCCGCTGCAGTGAGTAATTTTCCGTTTTGCTCTCACTGCTAGTTTACAGAGGATATAGCCTTACAGCGGCTATATTCTGTGACCGCTTGTCCGTCACAGCGGGTCAAGCGGAGGATATTTTCTCAAAGGCCCTGCGGGGCCTTTTTTGTTTGTAGCGTCCGCCCCTACCACCAGAGCCTCTCTTTACATCATCCCCTTACTTCCCGCCATCCTACAGGCCTCACAGCCAGCAGCCTGCGCCTTTCTCCTGCTTTTCCGCCCTCTATCCACGCCACGGCCAAACGCATCCCGCCTCCGGCTATGCCTACCTCAAGCCCCCACGGCAACGACCACAACGCTATAAGCCCTCTCTTGCTTATCCACCTGCGCGCCTCTGGCTGCTACTCTGTTTCCTCACTTGCGACACTGCTGTACTGCACCGTACCTACTGAGATCGTTTTCCCCTTGTTCCTTCAGAGTTGCTATGAGCTTGCAAGCACACCAAATCAGGATGAATCGATGGGTTCAGAGTTATTGCCACCGCATGGCAATAGCGCCGATAACCATCAGCAAGCGTCGCTACCGCGACGTATCTCTAAGATAGATTACAGGCAAAGTATCTTTAGCTTCGCTCACACATGGGAAAAACGCCCCCTACCTACTGCTTTGCCGCTGCCCTTGCAGGAAGTCACTTGCGCCTATAGCGCTTAGCGCTAAAGGTATACGCTAAGACGTCTCTATCCCAGCTCAGCCCATCACAGCGTGTCCTGAAGCGTGGTCACTCTTAGCCCACCTGTCTTGTCTGTTCTGCCGGTAGCGCATCTTAGGTTAGTCCTCGTTTCTCGATAGTATCTTTGCCCAACTATTCTCCAGACTATCCAGTTCCTAGGTAAAATTTGCACCAAAATGGTGATGGTTTTCATGCAATCACCTTAATGGTGCTTTTAGCATGAATACCGCTTATTTATGCGGCAAAGCCATAGTTTTTTCTACGTAAATCTCTAACCATTGCTAGTTACCAGCCATTATCCTGTGAACGTGCACGTTTGGTCACGTCGCATCTAAACATGATAAATATCGGATTTGTACGCCGATGTTGTAACTTTTAAATAAAAGTATGATTCAGCTCATGCTCTAGATGCTAAGTGCACGGTTATAATGCGCCTCAACTATGCGCCCTGATGGCAGCTGTTAACGCTGGCTTTATCCCCGTTACAGCCCCAGAAGCTTAAGCTACTGCCTGTAGGCTTAAGCCCTCCCTCTTGCACAATCTCACCCCCTAGCGCCCCTGCGGCAATATAGAGCGCAGCTTAACTTACAGCCACTCACAGCAAGCCATAGCGCGGTGATGACTGCACTTACGCATTACAGGGTTTAGCGATCAACCACCTCCACTACCACTGAAGCTTTAGCTCTCTTTGTCAGCTCTGCCCCCAAAAGCAAAAGAGAGTGGTGGCGGACATGTGGCTGGTCTTTTCTTCTCTTTTCATTTGGACTCACTTACAACTCTCTGCACTAGGCTCAGCTACGCTTGCTCCGCTGCCTTGAGTTGCTTGATGACCACCTGCAAGCTGATGTAGGCACCCTCAAGGCACCACGGAAGCTGCAACTTAGCAGAGATACGATAACCAACCGCCTCAGGTTAGGGATTTTTAAAATGGGCTGGTACCTCAAACTCCCAATCAAAGTCAAACTTATGCTGAGCTTCTCGCTCATGATGCTCTTTACGCTGGTGATCACCGTCTTTGCTGTGCAAGCCATTCGTGATGCCCAGAGTATTGCCGATCACATCGAGCTGACCTTGGAAACCCGCAACCAACGCGTTGCGGAGATGAACAAGGCTACCATTGCCGTGCAGGAGCAAGGTGATCTCCTTGTCAAGCAGATTACCGATGCACTGACCAATATGCGGCTAAGCTCGCTGAGCCCAAACATTGACCTAGAGTTGTCGGCGCATGCCCCACTCGTAAGAGTGGGGTTAGCCGACAGTTAGTATTGGGGCTTTAGCCAAGCACAGCGTACACACATCCTCAGCCTTTGAGGGATCGTTTTGTGGTACCAAGCA
>JAHLFE010000011.1 GCA_018884035.1 Candidatus Anaerobiospirillum pullicola | reverse complement strand
AAAGCTGACGTCGGGGAGTTGGATCGTATTTATTTTTCCTGATAAATAAGCCGTTTTTGCTGTAGGCCTCTCAACGATCGTAAGCACCATTACCGCTTTAGATGTGTTTTTGCTCAGCTTTGCAGCTTCAGCCTTACCCGTGATCAATACCAGTAATGGCATCTACCCTAAGGTAAAGGCCGTATATTAGCGGTTTCAGGAAAATCAGACTCAACTCCCCGACATCTGAAAAGAGCATTACAGCTTCAAGGCACGATACCTGAAAGAACATAGGCCTCTTTAGTGACTTTTTTAATGGCGAGGTGACCCCATGGCACGCCATGATGACGACTACAAAGTCGCGTTAATTGTTCCGGTTTACAACGAAGAAGAGACCATTGCCACCTTTGTGGAAGTGGTCGAGCAAAAGCTGTCTGCGATCTTAGATCACCTCGAGATTGTCTTTGTTGACGACGGCTCCCGCGATCGCTCCGCTGCCATTATCGAAGACTTAATGGCACATAATCCGCGCGTGGCTTTCATTAAGCTCTCACGCAACTTTGGCAAAGAAGCGGCGATGACTGCGGCCTTAGATCTGTGCGATGCCGATGCCGTGGTGCCAATCGATGTCGATCTGCAAGACCCTCCAGAGCTGATTTTGGAGTTTATCCGCATCTGGCGTGAAGAAGATGTCGATACGGTCTATGGCATGCGCACTGACCGCTCCTCTGACTCTGAGGCCAAGCGTGTTACCTCCGGTGGATTCTACTACATCTTCAATAAGCTCTCCTCTAAGGTCAAGATCCCAGAGAACGTCGGTGATTTCCGCTTGATTGATGCTAAGGTGATTTACACCGTGCGTCAGCTCAATGAGAGCAATCGCTTTATGAAGGGACTCTACGCATGGCCTGGCTTTAAGAGCAAGGGCGTGCCTTATGTGCGTCCCGAGCGTTCGGCGGGTACCACCAAGTGGAATTACTGGAAGCTGTGGAACTTTGCCTTAGATGGCATCGTCTCCTTTAGCTCGCTGCCTTTGCGTATTTGGTCATACATTGGTGCAGGTATCGGATTCCTTGCCTTTATCTACATGCTGTACATCATCATCGGCACCTTGGTTAACGGTATCGATGTCCCTGGCTACGCTTCGATCATGTGCGTGGTGCTGTTCTTAGGCAGCATCCAGCTGATCTCGATCGGTGTGCTTGGTGAGTACTTAGGTCGCGTCTCGGAGGAAGTTAAGCACCGCCCTGTGTACGTGGTAGCCAAAGTTGAGGGTAACCTCAGTAACCGCCTGTTACAGGGCTATCAGCGTACCGCCAGCGGCATTTATTTTAATGGCGATCCACAGCATGTGCACCCAGTAGCCAGCAGTGGTGATAGTGCCGAGGACAATACTGTAAGTGATAAGACGGCTGCAAAGCCGGAGGATCCACAAGAGCCAAGGCGCAAGTAGCTACCAGTAGTAACTACTGCTACAGGTGCGTCGCTTGGCCTGTGCTCTTTGGCTGCAGAGCCCACTGGCCTCAGGCTGTGCTGGGGGTAGTGGGCTTTGTTGTTTGTGGCTAAGACAGCGGACGTTTACCCACAGCAGAAGCTGCGCTGCGTATCAGTAGCTTACCTTGGAAGAGCGTTTTCTCCATGTGTGTGCACAGCTACTTGCCATTAACCTACCGCAAAGATACGTCGCGGTAGCGACGTGGTAGCGATGCTTTATGCTCCGTATCTGGTTTCTGCATCACGGGACTTACATCCACCTCAAAGGCTGCTTGTAAGCCCACAACATAGGAACTCTTAAGGGGCAAGGGGGGAAACACGCTCTACCTTAGATATGATCTTCCTTAGAGATGTGTTCAAAGAGCAGGGCGGAGCCTATGGTGCGGCTTTCTCAAGTGCGCCGTAAGGAGCAATTAACTGCTGGTAGTGCAGAGGCTCCCGCGCGCTCACCTAGAGGTGAAGTATTAAAGGAGCAGTATCAGGAGCCGCTGCGACTGGTGTTGTGGGGGTACAACGATATCTTTGCGGTGAGCTTAATGCGGGAGTTATCTGAGCGTGGTTTACGCGTGTCGCAGGTAGTGAGCATGATCCGCCTGTACTCTGCTACAATTTGAGCCCGCTTAGCACAGCCTCAGGTTGTGGTCAGTGGACTTTGTTTTCTGTGGTTAACACCAAGTAGTGGAGATTAAGACTCATGCGCATTGCCATGGGAGTGGAGTATGCGGGCTGGAAGTATGCGGGTTTCCAGCGCCAAAAGCATTTGCCTGCGGTGCAAAATGAGTTGGAGCGCGCCATCTCGCAAGTGGCAGATGAGCAGATCGAGCTAAAGTGCGCCGGTCGTACCGACGCCGGTGTCAGTGCCACAGGACAGGTGATTCATTTTGATGTCACCAAGGAGCGTCCGGATCGGGCGTGGATCTTAGGCACCAACCGCTTCTTACCAGATGACATCGCCATTACGTGGGCGCTACATGTGCCCGATGACTTTCATGCGCGCTTTTCGGCTCGTGCTCGTCGCTATCGCTATATCATGCAAAATAGCGATTACCGCCCTGCCATCATGCGCGCTGGCGTCTCTTGGTATCGTGGTGAGTATGATGTCGCACGTATGGATAAGGCAGCACAGATCCTCTTAGGCGAGAATGACTTTGCTTCGTTTAAGTCGTCCCAAGATGAGAATCCACACTCCATGCGCAATCTGCACTTTTTACATGTGCAGCGTCGCGGACGCTTTATCATCTTTGATGTGCAGGCCAATGCCTTTTTACACCATATGGTGCGTAACTTAGTAGGCTCGCTGCTTCTTATTGGTAATGGCGAAAAGGACAAGGCGTGGCTGCAAGAGGTCTTTGCTGCCAAGAATCGTGACTTAGCTGGCCCAACGGCACAGGCTGAGGGCTTATACCTTGTGCATGTGACTTATGAGGATCACTGGCACCTGCCACAGCGTGAGGCCGATATGGGGCCTCTGTGGTACGAGTAAGCACGCGGTCATGTCACGCTGGCGCTCGGGCGTGGCGGTGTGGAACGGGCGCTGTACAGAACAGGGGGAAGTAAGGCTCTGTGGTGATACAAGAGAGGTAAGCCCAAGGGGAAAGAAGCGCTCGTTAGTGGGAGCTTTGCAGAGAGAGTATCTCAAAAAGCAAAGCCCAGAGGCGGTAACTGCATACAAGCAGGTGTTTTACCCTGAGATTTGGTATTGCTGAGGCGCTACTCTCGAGATAAGGTTGTCGTGAGGCGCTTTTTAGGTGACCTACGTTGCTGCTTCCTACCACACTGCCCAACAACCCTCAGCCGCCTCTGCCATGGTAACTGCCATTACACACAAGCTCTCTGTGGTAATTTCGCCTTACCAGAGGCATAAACAGGGCAGAAAGCACGATGACAGTTGAGTGGGTAGTAACCAACTATCTCAAAGTGGTAGTCGATCGCACTGGGCGAAAGATGAGGGGATCGTTAGAATCTGTTAGTAGCTGTTAGGGGCTCTTACTTAGAGTCATGATCGGAGTTAGCAGGGTGAGCAGGGGCGGGCGCTGCAAAGCGGGAGCAGGGAAAAGCCGCCTCAAAGTCCAGTAGTATCCTCATGAGGCGCTGATCTAAAAAGCCACAGGCTGTAGCACGGAGCTCCTTTGGTACCCCACCATAGAAAGCCTCGGCAATGCTCCCTGCAATGGCAGCAATGGTGTCGCTGTCACCACCCAGATATACGGCTTTCCTTAGGGTGTCGACAAAATCCTCACCCTCGAAAAAGGCCTGCAGCGCTTGCGGCACACTACCTTGGCAGGTGGCATCAAAGTGGTAGTGTGGTCTAAGCTGCTCTAAGGTGAAGTTCAGTGGGTAGTAGTGTGCACGCAGATATGAGCGCAGTTGCTCTTTGCTGTAGCCCTGTCGCGCTAAAAAGATGGCGACGGCAGTGGCCTCTGCTCCTTTAAGCCCTTCAGGATGGTTGTGGGTAACGGCGGTGACCGCCGTACTCAGGGCTTTAACCTCTGCAAGAGTCGCAGCGGCATAAGCACAGGCACTGACGCGCATGGCAGCGCCATTACCACAGCTGTTATAGGGCTGCGGCTGAGGACTGCGTAGCCATTTTCTAAAACTGGCACCAAAGCCACAGTCAGGATAGAGCTGCCCTAAATGCTGCATGGCCTGTATTGCCTCATTAGCCACGATAGTGTAGAGCGCCGTGTTGCTTTGTAAGGAGGTATCAGCGACAGATCCAAGGGCGCGCTGTAAGGCCGAGGCAATCGCCAGCGTCATCACGGTGTCATCAGTGAAATGGCACTCAGAGCTAAAGAGCGCAAAGTCAAAAGTAGTGGCGTTGGTGAGCTCAAAGCGCGAGCCGACGATATCACCGACAATGGCACCGATCATGGTATTGCTCCGTGTTAACCATAAAGTGCCTGACGGCTCCATTAGCCGCAAAGGGGGCAGAGCGACTGGCGTAACTTTCAGAGTACAGCTGGCTGTGCCTCTCGCGCGAGGCGGTCATAAGCTGCAAGAGGCCCTTGCTGCAGGGGCAGCAGGTGAGACAGGTTAAGGCACTAAATGTAGCAGCAATCAGTCTGCTCGCAGACAGAAGGTAGTCTCATAAGCGTAATGGTCGTAAAACTCTTGGAGGAGCTTGCGTGGGGCAAAGATGTAAGCAAAGCCACCTGTACAATCAGCTGCCTCGAACTTGGTGTCCATGGCCACTAATTCAGTCATCTGGCTTACCCGTGTTCTTAGAGCGTGCAGTCGCTCAAGATAGAGTCTAATTTTGTTCACATCCGCATCGTTTTGCCATTGCAGTTGCCCAAAGATGGCCTCTTCCTCAGATTGGAGATAGTGGCAAGCTTCCTCGTAAGTCATCGTACCTTTGCGCTTATTGAGTACATAATGCGCAAAGGCGGATACAGGAGCAGCAGTAAAGCCGATGTCATGAGCCTGCGCAATCTGCTCATACCACTTTTCACGTTCTTGCTGGTTGCTGCTCTGGCGTCTGCTGAAAAAGTTGGCATCATCGATAAAAGGTAAGGCCGCTTGCCATAAGGCAGTAAAGGCTTCAGCTTTGGCCTCATCTTGCTGCGGGGTTTTGCTCGGTAAGTTATCTAAGAGCGCAAGGAAATTCAAAAGCCAGCTGCCGTGTTGGTAGTTGCCACGCCAAACCGAGAGCTTTGGATAAAAACGGTGGCGTATCTGCTGAATTTGATGGGCCATACGCGGCATCTCCTAGAGAGTAGTGCTGAGTGTGGGGGCGTTTAGAGGTCGTTTTTCCCCTGTGTGAGCACAGCTACTTGCCATTAACCTACCGCAGAGATACGTCGCGGTAGCGACGCTTGCTGTTCCCTATCAGTTTTCCGCATCAAGGATGCTGAACTCATACCCGCGAACCTAAGATCTGACAGCTCAACTCAGAGCGTCAGCAACTTAGCCCTCAGTGTGATTAAGATGCGCCAAACCAGCTTGTAAGCGCTATAGCTGCCACTTACAGCACTAATATCCACAGGGCAGGGAGGCACACCAAGAGCAACATAAAGCCGTGGTGGAGGTGTTAAGTTCGTGGTAAGGGGCTTAAACCCTCCTCAAAGCCCGATTTTAAGCCAATAACATCGAGGAAAATACAGTGCAGGAACAAGAGAAAAAGGGAAAGGGAAAGAGGGAAAAGCGCTCTATTCGTTTATGGAGAGTAGGCCTATAGCTTAGCACCTATAGGGGCTCATAACAAAAAGCCCCAGCACAAGGCTGAGGCCGATGCGGCGCAAAACGCCGTGGTGTATGTTAATGCTGTTTGGCCATGGCCATGGCCATGGCCTTTACAGGGCAGCACCCCGCGTTAACCGGCGGCGCGGGCATGACGCGTGGTGACTGCCACCGTGGGCTTAGTTCCAGATCTTGACCTTGTTGTGGCCAACAGTTAAGCCCTCTAATGGGCCCACATGGCAAGCCTTAACATCACGTGGCTGATCCTTTAAGTCAGTGTCGATAATAAGTGGCGTGCCATCTGGATTCTCGTAGGCTTCCTCACTTAAGCGCGTCTCACCTAAAGCAGCCGTGTCTAAAGCAGGGAAGGTGATGCTCAGCATCTCCGCAGTCACCTCCATCTCCACTTGCAGGCCGTGCACGTCACGATAGACCTTTAAGCTTGGGTTGTGCGAGCTTAAAACCTTAGTCTCCTCACGGGCAAAGGCCGGAGCGTCCTTGAGGTAGACGTTGTAGTTGATGTAGACCGGATCCTTGATCTGCTCAAAGGCCTCAACATCATCACGTCCTGTAGCAAGAGCCTTCTCGTGGTATTCCTCATAAGAGGCGCAGTGACCATCGTAGAAAGCAGTACCGCACTGCGAGAGCTCATTACGGCCAGCAACACCACCTAAGTAGTAGTTGCCATAGACGCGATCATCACCCGAGTACACTAAGGCATAGCCCGCGACATCAGTGGAGTGTGGCAGGTGGTATGGGGTGGAGCGATTTAACACCGCTAAGTGGCGAGTGGTGCCCGCAAAGAGGTTGTTGATGAGAGCCGTGCCCTGAGCTACATTGTCGAAGTTGTACTCCGAGGCAAAGATGTTGTTGTCCACTAAGCATGGGCCATGGGTCACTTCGATCATGAGATCACGGTAGTTCTCATAGAACACGTTGTGCGACACCCGCGTGCCTTGAGCTTCCCAGTCGAGCCAGATGCCTAAGGTGCAGTCATGGAACTCGTTGTGGTGAATCTGGGTGTCAATAGCCGCATGCAGCTTGATACCAGCGATCTCGTGGCCAAAGTACTCATGCTTCATCGCCACGTTGTAGAAGTGGTTGTGGTGGATGTTGGAGTGGATGCAGCCCATGTGGCCCACCACACCATTTTGCCCGCAATCATGGAAAACACAGTGGTGAATCTCATGCGAGCCTACCAGCTCCATGCTCCAGCCACGCTTGATGCCCTTAAAGACGTCCTCTAATTGCTTCTGGTAGCCAGGCTTGCGCTTAAAGCGAATAGCCTCATTGTCACCGGTGCTGATTTCCTTACCGAGGGAAATAGCGGAGGTCTTCACATCGTGCAGATCGCAGTACTCAATGAGCCAGCCCTTTGACCAGTAGGTGTCGATCATGCCGCGTTGCACGCCGGTAGGTGGAGCCCACTGGGTAGCAGCATGGCACATTTCAAAGCCGCTTACGGTGATGTAGTTGGTGTTTACCTGATTTGGCGCAAAGCAGCACTCACGCACATTGATCTCAATGGTGTGCGCAGGCAGCTCGTGTACGGTGTAATCACCAAAGTAAGCGTAGATGGTGGTGGTACCAGCCTTGTCATCTACTTCAGCAAACCACTGATAAACAGTGCGCTCGCTGTGAGGAATGATCTCAGAAGGGCCGCACCAATCGGAGCAAGGGCCAGTGAGGCGCTCTTTTGGATTCTTCAGCTCGTCTAAGCTCGTGGCTTCGTACAGGGACTTGCCATCAAAGTACACGTCGCCAGTGTGCAGGCAGTGTGGCCATGGATCCATCAGCCAGTCGCCACTTAAGATGGTCTTGTAAGGGTTGTAGTTACCAAAGACCTTGTTGTCGAGTACTACCTTAAAGACAGGGACAGAGGCGCCTTCTAAGTTTGCCTCTTGCCAGCCGGTCACCACCTCAGAGCCCTTAATCACGACCTTGGCATTAGGAGCAGCCTTGTAGGTGATGCGATTGGTGTTGGAGCGGCCACCCCAGCGTGGTTGCACGCACTCACGGTAGACGCCAGAGTGCACCAGCACGGTGTCGCCTGGCAGCGCTAACTGTGCAGCGTGGTTAATGGTGGCAAATGGATGTTGCTCTGAGCCGTCGTTGCAATCGCAGCCGCCCTGTTGGCAAACGTGGTAAATCATTTTTGAGTAAACTCCTCACGTGATCTGCTCCGCGCTTGAGCATGTAGCATGTTGTCTTGGTATCTTGAAGCAGATCGTAGGCTGAGGAACGACTGACGCAATAGATGACGGAGTTTAAGGCCAGTGAGTGTCCAACCTTAAGATAGGCTCAGGCTTGCCTGCACTATTTATCTCGAGGTGTGGCAAGTACCAGCACGCAACCTTTTATACCTCACCTATGAGATCACTCCTTCCTTAGCACCATGACGCCGCTACATGGTCTATGTTGAGTCCATATAGCGGTGCAGAAACTTGTTAGCAGTGAACACTTCCTACAGCACATACAGCACATAAGCACCTACAGCGTGACCAGCTCAAAGCTCTAAGGTAACGCTTTTTGTCGGCAGCCTCTTCTTTCTTCTGTGGCTGGAGTGGCTGGGGCTAACACTGAAAGAAACGACAGGCTTAATAGATGACGGACTTTAGGGGAATCATGGTGCATCGTCTCAAGATAAGCTGAGACTCACATGCACTATTCATCTCGAGGTGTGTATTTGCTATCACACCGCCCCTTATCCGTCATTTATGCGCTTACGCATTCCTAGCTGTAGGTAGTGCTTAGCTTAGATCAGGTCAAAGCCATCGCGAGCAAAGACTGGGGTGACTTCTAATGGGGTCGCTACTGTCACGGTCTGACCACCAGCAAAGACCTCATTAGTGTGGATGTTGCGCCACTTAGCGCCAGCAGGCAGGTAGACCTGCTTTTGCTCTTGGCCCGCCTCATACACAGGAGCGATCAGCAAGTTAGGACCAAACATGTGCTGATCCTCATGCTCGTAAGTTTGCTGATCCTCTGGGAAGTCATAGAACATTGGGCGGATCACTGGCGTGCCCTTAGTGTGAGCTTCCTCCATAATGGTCTTGATGTATGGCTTGAGCTTGACGCGGTAATCCATGTACTTCTTGCAGATCTCATAGACGCGCTCGCCATAAGAGTAGACCTCATTAGGGCCACCGGAGCAGCAGTAGGCGCCGCCAGTAGTACCCACAGGCTCTTGGCGTGGCTCACGATCGCCGTGCACACGCATCACTGGGCAGAAGGTACCCCACTCAAACCAACGGGCAAAGACCTCACGATAGGCCTCATCGTTTGGATTACCGCCGTGGAAACCACCGATATCAGTAGTCCACCACGTAATACCGGCTAAGCCCATGTTTAAGCCAGCGGCAATTTGGTTGCGCATCGAGGCGAAGGTAGTACCGATATCACCCGACCACACTAAGGCGCCATACTTTTGCGAGCCTGCCCAAGCGCAGCGCAACAGATTGAGGATGTTCTCTTGACCCTCTTTCTGCATGCCATCAAAGAAAGTCTTGGCGTACATCACTGGGTACATATTGCCGATTTGCGCATTGGAACCGGCATAGTAGCGGAAGTGGTCAAAGTCGTAGACCTTGTACTCTGGCTCGGCTTCGTCTAACCAGAAGATACGCACGCCGCGATCGTAGTAGTTCTTCTTGGCTACATTCCACACAAACTCACGTGCCCCTGGGTTGGTGGCATCAAAGTGAATGGTAGGAGCCATAAAGTCCATGGCGTATTGCACACCGCGCTCGGTGCGGATTAAGTAGCCATGCTCATTGAGATCCTTAAAGTTAACCGAAGCGGTTTCTACCGTAGGCCAAATGGAGACCATGAGCTCAATACCCATGTCCTTGAGCTCTTTGATCATGCCCTCTGGATCAGGCCAGTAGGTGCGGTCAAAGTCCCAATCGCCTTGGTGTTCCCAGTGGAAGAAGTCCACCACGATCACATCGATAGGCAGACCACGCTTCTTGTACTCACGGGCTACATTTAAGAGCTCGTCTTGCGTGCAGTAGCGCAGCTTGCACTGCCAGAAGCCCATGGCGTAATCTGGCATCATTGGTACGGTGCCAGTGACGGCAGCGTATTGCTCTTCGATCTCAGCTGGGGTGTCGCCAGCGCAAATCCAGTAGTCGAGCTTCTTTGAGGAGAAGGCTACCCACTCGGTTAAGTTCTTGGCAAAGGTCACCTTACCAATGGCTGGGTTGTTCCAGAGGAAGCCATAGCCTTGGGTGGAGAGCATAAATGGCACGGAGGCTTGCGAGTTACGCTGCGCCAGCTCTAAAGTGCAGCCTTTTAAGTTGAGGTATGGCTGCTGGTATTGCCCCATACCGTAGATGCGCTCGGTGGCGTTTGGCTCAAAGCGCGCGGTGATTTGGAAATCACCACCACGGTGTGGCATAAACTCACGGCCGACAATCTCTAAAGCGCTTAAGTCTTTGGAGTGACCATCGAGACGGTTGCGCGCAAACTCTTCTAATAAGAGCTTGCCGTCGCTGTTAGTAAAGACGATCTTGCCACCGGCGGTAATGGTTGCGGTGATCTTGCCATTGGTAATGGAGCCGCAAGGGACGTCGATAAAGCTCTCGCCAGGGAAGTTGCTGACTACACTTTGGCGCTCTTTCCACGTCTTGATAGTGCAGTCTTTGTTAGCTTCACCGGCGGCGTATTGCGCTGGCACGTCCATGCTGAGGGCAAAGTTATCGGTGCTGTAGTCATAACCCATCATGACTGAGCGAACGCGCAGAGAGTTTTTGCCCCATGGCTCGATGCAGGTGGTTTGACCCTCGAAATAGCGGTAGAGCTTACCGTCTTTAGCCTCAATGATTCCGGCCATTAGTAATAGATTCCTCACTGTGACTACAGCAAATGCATGAGTGTGCTGTATCTGACGCTGCAACCTGTGCCCCATTTCCTCACAAGAGGCATCTGGCGGCGCTGTGGAGTTCTATGTGGCGACAGCAGCGCAGTAAGCGCTAAAGGAGCACAGCTCACCCTCGAATGAGGTTGTAGTGCAATGGCTTTAGTTTAAAGGTTTGCAAAAAGTTTGGCGTGCACGGACACATTTTTTTGCAAAACTTTGATGAAGATCAAGCTTTCAGCGGAGCGCTGGTGACGCTGGTGGTGCGCGAAAAATCTGATAAATAAGGTAAAAAAGAGCGGCTGCACCAAATAGATTGATCCTTTTGGGCTCCTAACAAGAAGCGCAAATGCCTCTGCAAAAAATGCAAAATGGCGGTTAGTGGAAGTGGCGGCAGTGAGAAAAGTGTGCGCGTGCCGCATACAGAGGTGATGAGTATGGCGGGTGTAGGATCGCTTTGAGCTGACGCAGTGTGCTACAAGATGTGGCTTGTGAGAGCTGTGGACTGAGCCCTTAGAGAGAGAGAGAGGCGACCCAGACGTTATCTGTGAGGTGGTAGTGGTGATGTTGAGGCAAGTGACGGCTGCAGGGGAGTGAAAGCTGGCAACGACCTACACCGTAAGATGAATGGTGCTGGTTAGCCTGAGCCTACTTTAAGAAGTGGCGCGCATGATTGCCATAAATGCAGTCATCGCTTAAGGCAGTTGTTCCTTACTGGTAGAGAAACAGCGTCCTGTGCGGTTGCGTGCCTACGTGGGCTAAACAACTATCCTCAGCAGCCTCTTGGCGTGGTCACGTCTATTTACGTGAAAGCTCTTGGTGGTAATTGCGCTGCAGCAGATGCGTTAAGTGGGCAGAAGGCACGATGATAGTTGTGGTGAGCTGCAATCACTACCTCTAATTGGTAGTCTACTGCACCAGTAAGAAAACAGTGGATGCGTTGACAGCGCCAGCTGTGGAAGCGTCAGCTGCGGGAAAGCTGTTAGGACTTGCGGTAGGTCCGGAGAGGAGATGGAGACGGGACGGCGGCGAAGATGACTTGAGTGTCCGCAGAAGACAGGCGCATGCTCGGTGAAGGGCTTTGTGACAGGCTTTGTGTGCAGCGTAGAGATTGACGATACCTCGATGGTGCGCAGGGTAGTGGCACCAAGTGGCAGCAGCACGCTGCCACTTAATCACTGAGGAAGGATTGAGCTCAGCAGTGACGGCTGCAGGGGTAAGTGCGAGCAACGTCCTACACCTCGAGGTACTTGAGGTAAATGGTGCAGGTTAGCCCGAGCTTGCCTGCTTGCCAGTGGCTGGGCATGCATGCTTGCTTGCCATAAACTCCGTCATCTATTAAGTCAGTCGATCCTTATCACTTACAGTGACATATCGGAGTGGTCTTCAGAAGCAGTGCTGCTACTGTTGCCCGCTGCTGAGCGTGGCCTAAGGCTACGCCTGAATGTACTTTTGCAGATGCTCCTTGAAGCGTGCAAAGTCCTGCTCGTGGGTTGGGTTCTTGTAGATATCGTAAGCGGTGAAGCTTGGCAGAGGCTTAATGCCTAAGAAGGCCATAGTGCGGTGCACTTGCGTCATGTGGCCATCGATGCCCTTACCCCCAAAGAAGCCATCTGCATCATTAAAGGCGTAAGCAGGGGCATTCCATGTCGAGCACATCATGTACTGCTTATCTGTTAAGATGCCGCCGCTGCCATAGCGGGAGCTTGGATCGGCACGGTGGCGGCCGTCACCATTGCTGATACCAGAGCAGACAAAGACGCAGTCCATGTACTTCTTAAGTTGCCACGGCACACCCATCCAAAAGCCAGGGAACTGGAGAATGATGACGTCAGCGTCTTTGATTTTTTGGGCCTCGGCGTTAACGTCGTAGTCAGCGTCGACACGAGTAAGGGTAACCTCACAGCCCATTGCCGTTAAGGTATCTTGAGCCAAAGCGGCGTAATGGTGGTTGAGGGTGCCGTGGGCCATGCCCTGCTCCACACCGGAGTCGATGATCAGAACTTTCTTTGCCATGCAGGCATCTCCTTAGCTAAAACTAAATTGAGATGCTGCGAATTATAGCGCTGTGCAGCGTTGCTGCGGCGGTCTCCTCAAAGCATGGCCAAAAGCATGGCCAGAGGGTAAGTTGGCCAGAGAGTATCCCCAAGAGCAAGCATCCAAAGGAGGCAAATGCTTACAAGCAGATGTTTTACCCTGAGAGTGGAGGGGCGGCTGGGTGCTGCTCTCGAGATAAGGCGTCGTTAGGCGCGACTAAGGAACAGTCAGAAAATAAGATGCCTAACTTGTTAACGCCAAACCGCTATCTTCCGCGATTCTATGCGGTATCAAACAGGGAAGTTATTTACTGACTGTTCCTAAGGTGGGTAAGGCGGCGCTGATAGGTGTTAGGGGCGATCCTGAGCGCTCTCTGCTGAGCACTACAAGGTACTCTGAGCGCTGATCGAAGATAGCTGCGCTTAGAGCTCAGGAAAGAGGCCGTCCTGCTTTGGCTCTAATTCCTTGAGCAGGTCTAAGCAGTCTTGGTAGTCACCACCTACCGCATTTAAGGCGTTAATCACCACCGTCTTGCCATCCTTGCCTCCGGAGAAGAGGTAGATACCCTTAGATTGCTTCACCGTAAAAGGCAGTACGTAGTAGGTGCCTTTATCCTCAATCTCACCTGCCTGCTGACCAGATTTGATGAGGTTGTCCTTAGTGGCTTCTGCCATGTCTTTGGCGTTAAAGTCATTAGAGGCCACAAGGGTAATGGTCAGCGCGGTGCCATTTTCCTTATTCATGAGTACAGCAGCCATGCTGTTGTCAGCCTCACTCTCGGCCATCTTCTGCCATGGCTCGTTAAACTCGAGGGTGTAGTACTCGTTATCGATGGTCTCGGCAAAGACATTAGTACTCAAGGCCAGAGCTACAGAGGTCAGCGCCCCCATTACGAACTTTCTCATTGCTTTTCCCTATTTTGTGCAGCGGAGCATCAGGTAATGCTCTGGTTGCTATGTGCAGGAAGAGTTCCAACTTAGCTCTGGGAGCAGTGTGTCAGGTTGCCCACAGGTGTGAGGGTAAAGCAAAGAGCTTGCGGTGCTGGGCTTTTACCAGCTACATCCGGTAACAGTGGGCAATAAGATTAAAAGAGGCACCACCTCAGTGCATGAGTGCATGCGTGCACTCTGGCGCTGGGCATGCTGATGCGCTGTCTGCTGCACGTTGGGGCGCGTGGTAAAGCAAGCAAGACCGGTAAAGCTAAGGGCATGTCAGGGATGGGCTGGGATAAAAGTATAAAGAAGCCGGTGACAAAGCGCTAACAGTAGCAGGGAAGAGGGGCTTTAGGGTAAGCAGGGGCACAAGCAGCGTAAAGTGAGTCGACATGTGTGGTCGACGCCACCTTAGAGGTAGTTTGTGGCAATTCGCCACCATTGTCATCGCACTTGCGGCCCTGTTTACGCTGCTGTGGTGAAGTAAAGCTACTACAGAGAGCATGCGCGTAATAGTCGTGACCACGTCAACATACTGCTGGGGGTATTTGTTTACTCCATGGTTGCTCGTAACCGCACTGGACGAGGGAGAAGGGTGGTGGAGGGTGAGGAGAGGAATAGAGTAAAGCCACAAACCAAAGAGGGCAGGCGTTTTCCCATGTGTGAGCAAAGCTACTTGCCATTAACCTATCTTAGAGATACGTCACGGTAGCGACGCTTGCTGCTCCATATCAGGTTTATGCATCAAGGGGCTTAAACTCAGCTCAAAGGACGACTTTAAGCCAATAGCATAGGGGGAAATACTCTGCAGGAGCAAGACGGGAAAACGCTCTCCAAAGAGTGCCAGCAGCAAGGCGTCACCCCCACCAAGCGAGATGTCAGCCATTAGGCTAAGCTCAGCTCAGCTCAGCGCTGCTTGCTATGCACAGCCAGCGCTGTGCATCTACCGTCAGTAAAAGACACGACCAAGCTCCGAGGTGACAAAACCGCTGGTGCTTCCAGTAGCAGCGGCTCTCTCAGGGCGCTAAAGCGCCCCAAAAAAGCGGTCGTCCTGTTGCTTTTGTGCTCTAAACGACCGCACCACTTATGCTACGGCAGCGCCCCTCCCTTGTCTGCGCTAAAACTCTACACTTTTTGCCCAATTCTCTGTGCTTTAGGAGGCTTACCACCAGTAACTTGTGCCTACATCGTGCAACTTTGTGCTGTACTTCTTTTGCATTGTTTTGCAGTCATTTTTGCCATATGTGCAGGGGCACGCTTTTAGCGCAGCCAAGCTGTACATAACACCTTGCTGAGGCCGTACTAAAGATCATGCTTTATGGCGCTATTTTCCCTGATTTATCAGAAACCATGTGTAGAGCAACCGTGGGTAGCAGTATTGATAACTTTGCTGAGTAAAAATGGCGTGCACGGACACAATTTGTAGAAATTTCGTAAGCTAGCTCACATTATTGGGCAAGAGTTAATGCAAAGCCACTGAAAACTTTGTATTTTGTTTTGCCGTTGAGCAGGGATCCCTGTAATAGGGGGTAGCGCGTATTGCTGTCTTCTTTAGCGTGCACGTGCACATAAATTATTAAGGTATTCTGCTCAAAGAGGTCTTAGGCGACATGAGGAGTCAGCACCTAAGAAAAAGCAGTCAGCTGCGAGGAATTGAGGCCAGCTGTTAAGGCCAGCTTGCTGGTAACAGCTGTGAAAGTGCGTTAGCTGATGCGCTTGTAGTGTGTCGTTAGGATGGTGTGAACTTGTCTGCTCTTTGGTAGGGAGCAGAGCGGTACTGAGCTTAGTGGTAGCGCTTAAGCTTATGCATTGCCTAACGCCGCACCTTCGGAGGAAAGTACAAATGGGGATTGTACCAAAGCTCTCATTCTTTGAGAAAGTAAGTTTCGGTAGTGGCGATCTGGGATGCACGATTATCTGGAACGTCATTGCGATGTTCCAGGTGATCTACTACACCGATAGCGTGGGCATCAGCGCCGCCGCTTAGAGGGTGCTACCTACTCCGTTTCCTCCTTTGGCTTCAAGTTAGGCTTAGGCTTCGGTGGCGCTGTAGTGGGTTGGGTCTTATCTTACGTCAACTACGATGCCTCCTTAGAGGTGCAACCACAAGAGACCTTAGAGGGTATCTTAAACATCAACTTCTTGATTCCTTTAATCCTCTCGATAATCGGCTTAGTCTTATCGCTGTGCGGTAACCTCGATAAGATCTACCCACAAGTGATGAAGGACTTAACCGTGCGTCGTGCCGCAGAAGCCGCCAAGCTGCAAGCTGAGAGTGCTCAGAACTAATTAACCGAGAGGGCAATGAAGCAGCAAACAGCACCATTCTTCGCCTCATCTTGCAGCAAATGAGTGATGACTGGCGCTGGTGCGGGAGTGGATGCAGGTTGCTGCGCAGCGCAGCGCAGCACAGCACAGCACAGCATAACAAAACAACAACAGCAACGCAGACAGCAACCACAAAGATCTTGTTGTCTGTACTAAAGGACGGCAGTACGCCGTGCGCAGTACCAAAGTAAGAGATTCTTGCGAGCTTTTCCATGAAGATCACCAATCCTATTTTGCCTGGCTACAATCCGGATCCGTCTATTGTGCGTGTCGGTGATGATTACTACATTGCCACCTCCACCTTTGAGTGGTTCCCAGGTGTGCGTATTCACCACTCGCGCGATCTGAAGAATTGGGAACTGGTCTCTCTGCCTCTGAACACTACCAAGCACTTAGACATGACCGGTGAGGGCGATGGTGCTGGTATCTGGGCGCCATGCTTAAGCTATCACGATGGTAAGTTCTACCTCATTTTCACGGATATGAAGACCGAGGATAGCTCCGCCTTCCGTGATTGCCACAACTACCTCACCACCGCTACCGATATTCGCGGCCCATGGAGCGAGCCAATCTTCTTAAACTCCTCAGGCTTTGATCCATCCCTCTTCCACGACGATGATGGCCGCAAGTACTTCGTCAATCAGCTGTGGGATCACCGTGTGGGTCATCACTGGGCTTATGGCATCGTGATGCAAGAGTTCTCTGAAGCCGAGGGCAAGTTAATTGGTAAGCCACAGATCATCTGGAAGGGCTCGCCAGTGGGGATGACTGAGGGCCCACACCTCTATAAGAAGGACGGCTATTACTACTTGATGTGCGCTGAGGGTGGTACCGATTACCACCACAGTGAGATCATTGCCCGCTCGCGCGATATTTGGGGCCCATATGAGTGTGATCCAGAGGGGGCGTTCTTAACTGCTTTCTACAGTCCAACCAATCCACTGCAAAAGTGCGGTCACGCTTCCTTAGTGGAGACGCAAAACCACGAGTGGTACTTAGCGCACTTAATGGGTCGTCCACTGGAGTTAGGCCGTCGCCCAATTTTTGACCTGAACCTCTATGGCTGCTGCCCTTTAGGCCGTGAGACCTCGCTGCAAAAGATTGAGTGGGTTGATGGCTGGCCACGTGTGGTTGGTGGTAAGCAAGGCGCTTTAGAAATTGAGGGCCCAAATTTACCAGAATGCCCAGTCAAGCCAACATGGCCTGGCCGTGACGACTTTGATAGCCCAGATCTCAATATCAACTACCAATGGCTGCGTGTGCCTTTAAGCGAGAAGGTTGCGACCTTAAAGGAGCGTCCAGGCTTCTTACGCCTCTATGGTCACGAGTCCTTAGCCTCGCGTTATACGCAAGCTTTAGTGGCGCGTCGCTGGCAGTCCTTTAACTTCGATGCTGAGACGGCAGTGGAGTTCAACCCAGATACCTTCCAGCAGCTGGCGGGCTTAACCTGCTTCTATAACCACGACAACTTCACCTTCATCTTTGTGTCGTGGGATGAGGAAAAGGGCCGCTGCATTGATGTCATTGGCCGCACGATTCGTGAGTACTATGCCCCTCTTGAGAACAACGTGATCCCAGTGCCTGCTGACGTCAAGACGGTGTTCTTCAAGGTCGAAGTGCGCCATGACTACTATCAGTACCTCTACAGCTTCGATGGCAAGAGCTTTACGGCCATTGACTACAAGTTCAAGTCGGCACACTTATCTGACGATCACGTCGAGCGCAATGGTGGCCGCGCCTTCTTTACCGGTGCGTTTGTGGGTATCACCTGCATCGATATGAGCGGCGTGCACAAGAGCGCTGACTTTGATTACTTAAGCTACAAGGACATCTAAAGGCAGGCAGCACCAAGCACCAGCAAGTTTACAGCATCTGCAAGGCGTGGCCGCAGCCTCCACTTGCGCTCTCGGCCGCAGTCTCTGTGCTGAGGCGAAATGCATGGGCTGAAACTGTGACTTGCCTCACGTGCTGCTCACAAGGTCAAAATCCTTGCCTTTAGAGGTTAATGCAGAGCACTTGTGCGCCAATAATGGTGCATTTTGGCCTATTTGCGGGCTTAATGCGTCAAGAGGGAGCGGGCAAGTGCTCTTTTTGTAGCTGCAGACTTTTACCGTTGTTTTTGTTGCTTTTGCTGATAAATAAGCTCTTAGCGTGCAGTTTACTTGTGGTGCCGTTGTGCACTAGGTGTAGGCGGCATACCTCGTGGTAGCGCTTATGTGGCGCACATGAGTGCTCAAAAGCCGTGGCTTTGCGGTATGATATGCCTAAATGCAGGTACGGCTTGACAGGTAGGGTGCCTCATCACAAGTGAAGCACAAACAGGCTATCTTGCATTTGCAGCATCGGCTTAAGTTAGGCTTGCCCGCGAGGGAGCCTTTGTCTCGCAGTTGTTGTCATGGGAATTAGTCCTCATACCGTAGGGCCAAAACGGTGAGGATTGAAGAAGTGGCTGCAAGTTCTATCTTGAGTTCACGGTGAAAGGGTGGTGGAGACTCTTTGCGCCTTGGTGCGCTGTTGTCCTTATTTCTCTGGGTTTTTCGAAACATGTCGAATATTGTTGTCACTATTTCCCGTCAATACGGTGCCGCTGGTCGTGAGATTGCGCAGAAAGTTGCTGAGAAGCTGGGCGTACCCCTCTACGACCGTCAGTTAGTGCACATTGCTGCTGCGCAGCTGCAGATCGACCAATTAGACGAGGCCGAGCTCTTAAAGTTAGAGCGTGAGGTTCCACCTTTAGGCTTAAACTTCACCCCATTCTTATCGTTCGGTATGCGCGGTGAGAAGCCATTAAACCAGCAGATCTTCGAGGCTGAGGCTGGTGTTATTGCGCGTTTAGCTCGTCACGAGAGCTGCGTGATCTTAGGTCGTTGCGCTGACTTCGTGTTACACAATGAGCGTAACGTCTTAACGGTGTTCGTTGAGGCTTCTGACAAGTTCCGTACTGAGCGTGGTGTGTCTGCTTACATGGGCAAGACTTTAGCCGACCTCAAGAAAGAAGATGAGAAGCGTGCTTTGTACTACAAGCACTTCACTGCTCAAGAGTTTGGTGACCCATTAAACTACGACTTAGTGGTGCGTTCTGATAAGGGCACCACTGATGAGATTGCCGAGGGTATCGTGGCTTACGCTAAGGCTTTCATCAAGTAGTAAGCTTCTTTTCTCTTAGCGCTACCGCGTAAGGATACGTGGTAGTAAGAGGGTCAAAGCGGGATTGGTGCGCAAGTGCTGATCCCGTTTTTGTTTTGAGCGTTGGTAAAACGCATTTACGCCGCAAGGTGTACTAAAAGGAGCGTGAGGCGGTAGGAGCGGCCAAGAAGGAAGCAGGGTGCGAGTGGGTTACGTTCGATGCAAGCGCGGGTAGTGATGAGCGTTGCTTCTTAGGGGAGGGTGCTGTGGCTGCTGGGCTATGTGCTTTCACGCTTGCACAGCGCGTTAGGATGAAGCAGTGGGGGAGCAGAGCTGTAGCGCATGCTCTGTGTGTAATCAAGGTCATACGGCCGCTTGTTTGCAGTCGCAGTGAATCGCGAGGAAGCGGAATGAAGATAGACAGCAACACCTGAGTTCAGGTGGCGGTATTCTTTTGTGATGATACAGGTGGCTCTTTGGTGTAGAGCGGTGGTGCGGCGGGATACAGAGACAGCGGCAGGCTCCGTTGTTTCTGTGATAGATGCTAAGCCCAGCGCTGTGGTTTAGGGCAAAATGTAGCGCCAGTAGTATGTGCAGCTATGGTCACGCGTCCTCAAATAAAAAGGGTGCACTACCTGCTGGCGGTGCACCCTTGACGTTAGCAGTTACCGTGCGCGATGCACACGGCTGCTTTATGCGGAAGAAGAGAAGACGAATCTGGCTTTAGCGTTCACCCCTTACTCATCAGTATTGGTCGAGCCTGTGTAGTTGGCGCCTAAGCTGAAGTTGCTTGGGATAGCGGCTACACCTCAGGTCTCAGCATATGAGCCAAATGCTGGCGGGGTCGGCTTGTAGCAGGAGGAGCTGTACTGGGAGTAAGCGTAGAGCCTGCCTTACTTAGATGCCCACCATGTAGCATGAAAGTGCCACCGCCGCGCTGTCTGCTGCCCTTGCTCAAGGTAGTCTGGCTTACTCTTCCTACACCGCTCCCACGTCCGTGTGCTCTCCCTAAGTACGTCGCTGCTCTATTTCCGCCGCATCTCTACCGCCTTCTTTCTTTGGTTTTGCTTTGCTTTGCCTTGCACTTAGCATTAGCATCTGCACACAGCGGCGGCACCGCGCCTTACTTTTTTCGGCTTTTCTCAGAGTTGGGGGGATATGGCACCAACACTACTCCAAGGTCGGTCACGCCAAAAGCCATCACATTGGTTCTCCTGCTTGATCGCAGGGCGCAGCTGCTTTTGGGTAGCCACCAAACTCTGAGTAGTGCCATTTTTTCGTGACTTGCTCCGCATTTTTCTTACAAGACGCTCCTTAAAAGCTTCATTGCGCTTACAATAATCCACGTTTTGTGCACGTGCACAAAAATAAGCACGCAGCTGCATGTACAAAGCTCATTACGCCTGTGTCTTTAGAGGAAAAAGGAACCGGCTATTGGTAGTAGGGCTGTCTCTTGATTGCCTGTGAGCGAGCATCTTCAGTAGCTACTGCTTTTGAGGAATTGAGGAACGTTTTCATGAAGATTAGTGATGGTAACTGGCTCATCCAGCCTAACTTTAAGCTGATGCATCCTGCTCAGGTTTACCAGTACCACTTTGCTGATAACAAGCTCACGGTCTATGCTCCTTTTAAGGAGGTGCTCTCCGATCGTGGCAATCAGATTAACGCCACCTTATTTACCATTGAGGTGACCTCCCCACAAACCGGCATCATTGGCGTCAAGCTGATTCACCACATGGGTGTAGTGGATCGCGGCCCTCACCATGAGCTGGAATGGGACAACTCTGTCAAAGTGACCTTTACCGACAACGATGACTACATCGAGTACAAGTCCGGTAACTTAGCAGTACGCTTTGCCAAGAAGAGCTGGGCGGTGGACTTCCTGCGTAACGGCAAGCGCTTAACTGGCTCTGAGTTTAAGAGCAGTGGTTACGTCACTGATATCTTCAATGACAATCGCTACTGGTACGAGCGCCTCGATCTGTCGGTAAATGAGTGGGTTTACGGCTTAGGCGAGCGCTTCACCACCTTCGTCAAGAATGGCCAAGTGGTTGATACTTGGAACTTAGACGGTGGTACCTCTACCGAGCAAGCTTACAAGAACGTTCCTTTCTACCTCACCAATCATGGCTATGGCGTCTTCGTCAATCAGCCAGAAAAGGTTTCTTTTGAGGTCGGTTCAGAGAAAGTCTCCAAGGTGCAATTCTCCGTGAAGGGCGAGTCCTTAGAGTACTTTATCATCGACGGCCCTACCCCTAAGGATGTCCTGCAAAAGTACACCTCCTTAACCGGTAAGCCAGCGTTGCCACCAGCATGGTCGTTTGGTCTGTGGCTGACCACCTCCTTTACCACCAATTACGATGAGGCCACCGTCAACTCCTTTATCGACGGTATGGCAGAGCGTGACCTGCCTTTACACGTCTTCCACTACGACTGCTTCTGGATGGAAGGCTTTGAGTGGTGCAACTTTACGTGGGATAAGGCCTGCTTCCCTGACCCACAGGCCATGTTAAAGCGCCTGCATGATGACAAACACCTCAAGGTCTGCGTGTGGATCAACCCTTACATTGGCCAGAAGTCGCCACTGTTTAAGGAAGGCATGGAGAAAGGCTACCTCTTAAAGCGTCCTAACGGTGATGTCTGGCAGTGGGATCTGTGGCAATCGGGACAAGGCATTGTCGACTTTACCAATCCAGAAGCCACTAAGTGGTATCAGGACAAGCTGCAGTCTCTCCTTGATATGGGCGTGGATTGCTTTAAGACTGACTTCGGCGAGCGTATTCCAACTGATTGCGTCTACTACAACGGCGCTGATGTGGAAAAGATGCACAACTACTACACCTACCTCTACAACAAGGCCGTCTTTGAGGTCTTAGAGAACAAGGTGGGTAAGGGTAACGCTGTTCTCTTTGCGCGTTCGGCTATTGCCGGTGGCCAGAAGTTCCCTGCGCACTGGGGTGGCGACTGCTACGCTACTTACGAGTCGATGGCAGAGACCTTACGTGGTGGTCTATCGCTGGCGATGTCGGGCTTCTCTTACTGGAGCCACGATATTGGCGGCTTTGAGAACACGGCTCCTGCTGATATCTACAAGCGTTGGTGCGCCTTTGGTCTGCTCTCCTCGCACAGCCGCTTACACGGCAGCAAGTCCTATCGTGTACCTTGGTTATACGATGAGGAAGCTTGCGATGTGCTGCGCTTCTTCACCAAGCTCAAGTGCTCGCTGATGCCATATCTCTACAATATGGCTCGCATTGCCCACGAGACTGGCATCCCAATGATGCGTCCTATGGCCTTAGAGTTCAATGAGGATCGAGGCTGCGATCACTTAGAGACCCAGTACATGATGGGTGACAGCATCTTAGTGGCGCCAGTGTTTAGCCCTGAGGGTGAGGTTGATGTCTATTTGCCAGCTGGCAAGTGGACTTCGCTCATTACCAATGAGGTTAAAGAAGGCGGCCGCTTCTACCATGAGCAGCATGGTTACCTCTCGCTGCCACTTTATGTCCGTGAGAATACGCTGCTGGCGCGTGGTGCTTGCGACACTAAGCCTGACTATGAGTACAATCAGGGCACTAAGTTTGAGCTCTTTGCGCTGCAAGATGGTGCTGAGTGCGTCGCTCAGGTCACTAACTTAAAGGGCGAAGTGGTGTACACCTTAAAGGCAGCACGTTGCGGCAACACCATTGCATTTGTCGGTGAGGGTGAGGCTCAGGATATCAGCGTCTTAGTGCACAATGTGGATGTGGCTCATAGCGCCGATGCTACGGTCGAGAAGACTGATTTAGGCGTGCTGGTCAAGCCACAGAGCGTGACCGCGTTTACGCTGGAGATCTAATAGGGCATAAGCAGTAGGGCGCGTTAGCGATCGCGGTAGCGAGCGCGCAGCGATGGCAAGCGCGCTCACGGCGCCCAGAGTTCCTCCGAGCTGGCTCAGTCAGAGATGGCTGGGCCTGTTTTGTTTTTGGGGGCAGGATAGGCGCGGGCTGGTAGAGGCCATTACCTGACAGGCGCTGGCTGTCTTGGTGGTAGTGGTAATGGTAGCGATAGAAAGAAAGAAAGAAAGAAAAGCGACAGCGCCTTCGCTTTCGTGATCTACCGTCATGGCTCTGTGCAGCGGCGCCGTCCTTGAGCGAGCGTTTTCCCCATGTGTGAGCACAGCTACCTGCTATTAACCCACCTCAGAGATACGTCGCAGTAGCGACGCTTGTGCTCCATATCTGGTTTCTGCATAAAGGGGCTTAAACTCACCTCAAAGGCCGATTTTAAGCCCATAAGGATGGGCCTCAACCACAGAATCCTCTGTGGAGACAAGCGCTACGTAAAAGAGTGCGCTTTCAGTGGTGGCGCTAATAGGAGGTTGTTGTGGGGCTACTCTTGATCTCAGGGCTCCTTGGGCGCTATGAAGCTGACCTCCACTGGAGAGGAAAAGGGATGGCCCCTGCGCGGTGCTGTCCTTGTTTCCTTTTCCCTTTCTGGGCAGCGCTCAGACTATCAAGATTACGTTACCCCCCCATTAGCACAGAGGCTGGCAATTGTGGCAGGGCAGGGCGGGAAAGGTCATGACAGGGCAGAGCTTAGCAGCTACTGCTACTTTTTGCTGCTCGCGCTTACGGCGCCTGCACCGTTACCTGAGCTCATATTTTCCTGTGGTGGCGTAATGCGCTCGTCCGTAAGATCTGGCATCACGTTAATCCGTCTAAAGATATAGTCGCGGATCAAGCGCATGTTTTCTTCTTTGTGCTTACGCTTCGTTTCTTGGCAGCGCGCGTCCGCTAACGATAAGACACCCTCTAAAGTCGTGGTGTCTTCCTCGCCTAAGGTCGCCATGCCAAAGCTCGGAATTACTGGCACATTGGACGGATCCTCGTTGAGCGTCGCACTAATGGTCTTGATGTTGTCGCCAATCATCTCTGCACGCGCTGGGGTGCAGTGCGGAATAATGGCGACCATCTCATCACCACCAATACGCGCCAGAATACCGCTATCGTCCGCCGTCGCTCTTAAGATACGTGCGGTGGCCTTAATAAGGTCATCGCCCACGTCGTGCCCTAAAAAGTCATTGCAGGCTTTAAGGCCAGTAATGTCGACATAGCACACCACCAGTGGGGCTGCGTCAGGGCTTTCGATGTACTTTTTCTGTAAAGCCAAGTACTCGCGATTGTAGAGACCGGTGAGGGCATCATTGTAAGCGTCAGAGGTGCTCTCATTGAGCACATGCGCTAAAAGGTTGATGTTGGTGTTATAGCCCACCACACGTGTCGCATGGCCACTCGCATCACGCGAGAGCACCATGCCCCGTCCCAGTGACCAGATATAGTGCCCATCATAATGGCGTAAGCGCACGCAGCTCTCAAAGTAGTCGCCGTTGTCAGGACTTTCGATCATGGCCATTTGCTTAGCCACCGTCTCGGCGCTGTCTTCAGGGTGCACTAGCTTGTCGCACCACTCTGCAAATGACTGGGGAAACTCCTCAGCGTGAGAAGCGTAGCCCATCATGATCTTGTAACTGTTGGAGAACTCGATCTTACCGGTGCGGCCGTCCCAATCCCACGTACCATCAGACTTAATGGCGTGAGTAAAGAAGCGCCCATTACCTGTAGCGGCACTGGTGATCACACCCGAAATTAAGGCTGCGGCATTGTCCGGTGCGCGGGCGATGATACCTGCGGTGGTAATCATGGACTCACCTTTATGCGGGCCGCTTAAGACCTTAAACTCCTCAATGATGTGGCTCTCATTGAACTTGCCTGTAAAGATACGGCGGATTCGACTAAAGTGCTTTGGCAGTACCAGCTTTTGCGCTTGATGCAGAGGCACAATGTGCGTGTTGGCCTCCGCCAGACCAAAATAAGCCAAAACCTCGGGAGAGACAATAAAGGCCTTGATGCTCGCAAAGTAGAGCCAGAACAGCATGGTCTCTTGTTCCAATTTACGCAGAAGCGATGGATGTAAATCACGAATACCGATCTGATTCACGCAAACCTCCAAGAGCCAGTGAGAGCTGAATCGCTTAAGCGCTGTGTGCGTACAGCACGGGAAAGTGCGGGCGCAGGGTGCGGGGAGTAGGGAGAGTGCGCTTGCTGTCAGCTTCTTGCTTCTTTAAGAGTCTGTCAGCCGCGTTAGCGGCCGTCTTTTGAGCATTAGGTGTTGATGTCGGGTTAGTACTGCTTTTACAGCATGGGCGTAAAGGTGGAGCGGTAAGCGCAGCGTGCGTGCTTGCTTAGGACACCTCCGCCACCTGAATGCTGCGCTCGTCCTTGTAAGTAACGGCGTGCCCTAAGCGCTTAGTAATAAAGGCGGTAATGCGCTCATAATCATGTGTCCGCTGCGCTTGTTTGGCTTCTTGGGCCCGCGTATCGGCAAGAGCAATCATGGCGTTGATGTCACCATTGCTCTCGTCTAAGGTGGCAATGCCGCTGCCTAAGCACAGCGGTACCGCACACTGGTCGTCGTTTAAGGCTTCGCACACCTGCTTGAGGTTAAATTGCAGCATTTCAAGTTGCAGATGAGTGCAGCGTGGCAGCATCAGCAGAAATTCATCACCGCCATAGCGAATGATGTCACATGGAATGCTCAGGGCCTTGTGCAGGGCTTTGGCCGTGCGCTTTAAGAGCTCATCACCCACATCATGGCCTAAGCAGTCATTGAGCATTTTCAGGCCACTGACATCAGCAAAGAGACAGCAGAGAGGCGCATTGCTCTTTTGCAGGTAGTTCTCGATGTGGGCATCAAAGTACTTGCGGTTTTGCAGTCCGGTGAGATTGTCCGTCCATGACGCCGAGATGGTGACGTCATTGCGGTAGCGCACAAACTCGATGTCAGTATTGGTACCGGTAAGACGCAAGGCTGTGCCTTCTTTATTGCGGCCTAAGACCATGCCGCGTCCTAAAGTCCAGATGTAGTGGCCATCCTTGTGCCGCAGGCGAATGCAGCACTCAAAGCTGTCGCCATACTGTGGCGATTGCAGAATCTTCAGCTGCTTGTCAGCGGTGCTTTGCCGATCATCAGGATGCACCAGCACCTCTTCCCATTCGGCAAAGGTCTTAGGAAAGTCAGGATCGTCTGGGGTATAGCCCAGCATTTCCTTGTAGCTGTCAGAGAAGTAGGTGGCGCCAGTGATGCCGTCCCAATCCCACGAGCCGTCTTTGCCGCTCTCATGGAACAAGGTGCGGGAGGTATCGGTAGATAAATAGGAGAAGAAGCCGGAGGCGAGAATCAGATCGCCATCAGGATGACGGACTAAGGCACCAATGTTGAAGTAGTAGGCATTACCCTTTTGTGAGCCCTTGATGACGTGTAACTCAAAGTACATCTCGTCACTGTGACCCATAGGGTGGCGCAGGAAGTTCATTAAGAGGTCAACGTCGATCCAGCGGATCAGCTGTAACAGCTCTTTGATGTCGCGGCCATTATTGTTGTAAGCAAGTCCCAACATGGAGGCAGCTTGCTCATCGAGGTAGATTTGGCTTGCAGAAGCGTCGATAGCAAAGAAGCCAGGGAGAGTAATATTGGCGCTTTTGACCTGTTGCGCCTTGATTTGAAAATCATCACTCAGGCCAAAGAGTCCGGAGAAATTGCCCGAGCCTGCGGCTGACATGCTGTGGGCGGCAAGCCTGCGTGCCGCAGTGCCTTGCGTGGCGTATGTGACCGGAGCGCTATGCTCTTCGCTAATGGTCACAGCGGTGATGTCTGCCGCTCCTACAGAGCCTGCTAAGACAGAGCTACTGTCAGCAGCGTGAGAGGCGAGGTGGTCGCAGGTGGTGGGATTGAACTTGGTTTTTGGCATGGAAGCAAGCGTGTTTTGCGCTAATGTCGCCAGCATATCGTAAGAAGTACTACTGCCAGTAGCGGTGGTAGTGGCGGTAGTTGCAGCGGTCTTAGAGCAGGCGGTGAGAGTAGCGTGCTCTTCTTGCAGCGTAATGGTGCCGCTTTCGGCTATAGGCACAGCTAATTCAGGAGAGTGCAGCGACTTAGTCTCTTGTGGTAGCTGGCTCTTATTGAGCGCAGGCTTTTGCTCGGGGGCGTGGCTGGCGGTGCCTAAAGCCTCATGGCCATAAGCCGCGTAATGAACATGGGGTAGAGAAAAAGTAGGAATCACTTTTGCTCCCGCCTTGGGCTACCAAGGTCGCTCAAAGTAGCAGTACCGCCACTAACTAAAGGTTACGCGCAGCAATCCATTGAGGGCTGCATAGGCGTTAGTTGACAGTTGCTGAGTCAAAGGAATAGGGCTGTTCGTCCTTTGCTTTTGCTGTCGCGTCGTTGCGCTCGCGCAGCTGTCGTTTCCCTGAAAAACACACACACAGGCAAGTAGTGCAATTTGGGCTTGTTGGCAAGAGCGTAAGGCTAAACAAGCAGTGCTGTACGGTAGCTGGGGTCAGTTCAGCAGCTACGCTATCAGGGCCGAGACATTGGGGCGCACCATGAGTTGTCATTCTTTAGTAAAGTTTCAGAATGAGTAATATATACTGCACCTTTTATGGCTAGAGAGAACAGTACGGAGGCAGATCTATAGCCATATTATGGGGCAGTGTGCACCCAATTGTGGGCTCTGCGCAGAGTTTGGTAGATACCACAACGTAGCCGCATAGCTTTATGCAAGCACATGAGCTGTGGTTATGGCGTTTAATGCTAGCCACCTAAGAGTAGTATGAGGGCTCTACCCTCCAAGCTCTGAAGAGAACCCAATTGTGTGCTTATTATAGATGATGTATAGCGGCATGGATCAGTAAGGCCCAGAAGGTATCTGCCTGTAAGGGGAAGAACTATGGAAGTTAGGCAGATAAGCAGGCGCTAAGGCGCAGCCGACCTAGATCTTACATGGTAGCAGGATTTTCTACTAGTGATGACATGAAGGGCAGAGCTAATCAGAGCGTGGGGAGGGCTTGCTGCTATCAAGAGGTAGGGAGCTTGAGCAAACGCGGGGGCTTGGTGGCTGTGATTTTAGTGTCTTGGGGTAGGAGGATTTTGGTTGCAGATAGTGCATATCAGGGGAAACACCTGCTCTTTTAGAAAAGATGGAGCAAAAAGATGAGGTCATGTACAGATGAAAATCGTTGCATAGAGGAGCATGGAGAGGCTTTACTACGGGACAGCGACCAACCAATAATCAACCAACATTGCATCCCGAGCCATAGCTGCAAGCATGAGCGAAGATGGCAGCGCAAAGCAGAGCGGAATCAGAGCACTCCATCAGGATGACCTTAAAGTGAGGGTGGCCTGTAATGCGAGAGAAAAAAGGCAAGCTTGAGGATGATGCGCCACCGAGCTTTTGAGGTGCAATACCTCAGCGCATCCCATTGGTACTGACTTACAAGGCCGCTCAAGGTAAAAGCCGCTGCATCACTGCGACACACCACCAGCAGCACGAAAAGATAGAAACAGGCAAGTCGCTAAGAGAATTGGCCTATAGTTTCGCATACCCTATAAGGTACAATGCATAGCGTCACAAGAGGCCCCTGTGCTCTGGCCTCGGTCTCGACCTACACTATCGTTTTAGGTGTTGCATGTCTGCTCTTATTATCTCCGCTTTGATCTTTGTGGTCTACGCCATTGCTTCGCTGGTGGTGCCGCTGCATATCAAACTGCGCACTAAGCTGATCTGTGCCGTAGTGATCATTGCCTTTGGCCTTAAGTATGTGGTCTACAGTCAAACTGGCGGCATCTTAGAGCCTAAGCTCGCGCCTACGCCTATCGTCATCTTAGAGGCTACTTACAGTGCACTGATGCTGGCCGTGTTCTTTGCCATCATCAAAGATTTACTGCTCTTAGTGCGTACCATCTTCCGTCTTCTGGTGCGTGTCCCTAAAGAGAAGAGACACCCATGGCCATTACGGCGTATTCATACCTTGATTGCGGTGGTCGCAGTGTCCTGCGGTGTGGTGGGCACGGTCTATCAGTTTAAGATCCCAGATGTCGTCGAGCATGAGGTCGCCATTACCGATTTAGCCCCAGAAATGGAGGGCTATAAGATCTTGCAGATTACCGACTTGCACATCGGCCCTATCCTCAAG
This sequence comes from Candidatus Anaerobiospirillum pullicola, assembly GCA_018884035.1. Taxonomy (GTDB): domain Bacteria; phylum Pseudomonadota; class Gammaproteobacteria; order Enterobacterales; family Succinivibrionaceae; genus Anaerobiospirillum; species Anaerobiospirillum pullicola. Next base: position 8,050 of record JAHLFE010000011.1, on the reverse strand, counting down.
CGAGACTGGTTACAGGGCGTAGTCGACCGCGTCAATGAGCAGAATCCTGATCTCATTGTGATCACCGGCGACTTGGTCGATGGTACCGTGAGCTCCTTAAAAGATGAGTTTAGCCCCCTGACACAGTTAAAGGCGCGTGACGGTGTCATCGCCGTTACTGGTAACCATGAGTACTACTCTGGTGTGACCTCATGGGTCGACACATGGGAGCAAATGGGGGTGCAATTTCTCATGAATGAGAGTGTGGTGATCTCACGTGCTACAGCGCAAAGTGAGAACGCTGCCCGTGCCGCCCTATTGGTAAGTGGTGTGCCTGATCCGCGTGGCAGTGCTTTTGGCTCAGATGCGCCTAATGTCAAAACTGCTATGTCTCGCATTACAGCACGCTCCTTTGTGCCTGAAGGGGCTAGCAGCATGGTAGTGCCAACCGCAGCGGACGCTGCACAGGCCAGTGCACGCTTACTCTTAGCGCATGAGCCTATTGTCATTGAGCAGCAGCCTGATGTTGATCTGGTGCTCACAGGTCATACCCATGGCGGCACCATGTTCTTTTTACAGCCGCTGATTGCGCACTTTAATGCGGGCTATGTCACGGGCATGTATGAGGTGACGCCACGCACTCACCTCTACGTGAGCAATGGTACGGGTATTTGGTCAGGTTTCTCCTGCCGCGTGCTGGTGCCATCGGAGATCACTGCTTTTGTGCTCACCGCGCGCAAGTAGGGGGCTTTACTACAGCGTTACTACTGCGTTACTGCCACTTCCAGTAGCTATCCTCACTCCTGCAACTTAGTCCCAGAGGTTCTGCGCTACAGTAGTTGCTGCGGTTGTTTTCCCATGGAGGCAAAGCTACTTGCCATTAGTCTATCTTAGAGGTACGTCGCGGTAGCGACGCTTGCTTCTCTACAGGTTAGGATCAAGGGGGTTAAACTCACCCCAAAGGCCGATTTTAAGCCAACAACCTTGGGAAAAACGCTCTCTATGTGCTTGTGGGTGGAGCTTAAGCTTAGCGCGGGGGCTTGTGCATACATGCTAAAATTGCGACGCTCCTATGTCAGGCTGCGCTCTTGAGAGCCTTTGTAGATAGAGGTATGGCCACTATCAAGACCGCACTGGCAATTAGTCTTTGTCGATTTTGGTGAAAGTTGTATGGCCAATAAGATTCTCTGGTACTCCGTTCCTGCTTTGCATGACAGCAGCAATGGTGCTGCCATCCATAATAAGATTTTGCTCGAGGCTCTCGCCGCCCGTGGCATTGAGGTCAAGGTGCTCAATGCCTTTGTTGCTGACGACCAACGGGGCTTAGAGAACTTGAAGCGTATTGCGGCCCTCATCGAGCAAAGGGAGAAGGAGCAACATCCAGAGCTGGCCAATAAGCCACAAAGACAAAAGGACTTCTTACAGTTCACCGACAACAAGGTCGAGTACTACGTGGTAAAGACCCATGGCCGCTTAGCGCAAGATGTAACTGCCACTGATCAGGGCAAGATCTTCGACTTCTTTATCCAGCTCTTAGAGAAGTTCCAGCCTGATGTGATCATGGGCTATAGCGGTGACATCTTCTCCTGCTACTTACGTCATGAGGCTCAAGCGCGTGGCATTCCTGTAGTCTATGCGCTGTGTAACGGTCTGCACCGTGGCTTTGCCTTTGCCGACTGCGACTTAGTTTTCTCGCCATCGGAGGCTACAGCTAAGCTCTATCGCGATGAGGACGGTATCGACGTTAAGGCAGTAGGCCAGTTCATCTATCGCCAGCAGGTAACCTGTGATCCGGCTAAGCGCGATCCTAAGTACATCACTCTCATTAATCCTGCTCCGGAAAAGGGCTTAGCCATCTTTGTGAAGCTGGCGCAGCTGTTTAACCAGCGTCACCCTGAGCAGAAGTTCTTGGTGGTGAAGAGCGTTGGTGATTACAACCAGCTCTTGACCCGTCTGCACTACGCTGATGGCACCCCGTTTGTGAAGGTGGGTGACCCTAACCCTATTCCCATGGTCGATATTGCGGAGCACACCAATGATATCCGCTTAGTCTATGCGGTGACCAAGGTGCTGCTGACGCCATCGGTATGGCATGAGAGCTGGGGCTGCGTGGCTACTGAGGCCGTGTTTAACAACATCCCTGTGCTCTCCAGTAAGAGTGGTGGCTTACCTGAGGCGGTGCGCGATGGCGGTATCCTCCTTGATGCCCCTGCCTCTACGCAAAAGGATTACTACTGCGTACCATCTGATGAGGAGTTAGAGCCATGGCTCGACGCCTTAGAGCGCCTCTTAAATGAGGATTGGACGGAGCAGTGCCAAAAGGCCAGTGCCTATAATGACTTAGACCACAGTGTGGAGCGTCTGCTGGAGTACTTACAGCCGATTATGGATCGCGGTCAGCAGACCAAGAGGCCATTAGAGCAGTCGTACTTCTTTAGCGCGCCATCCATGCGTAGACGAAAGGAAGCCTACGGCCAGCTGGCGCAGCAACAACAGCAAGCGGTGCAGCAGCAGACACAGCAGCAAACTGCTGCTCAAGCCTCAGTTCCAGATGCCCAAGGCGCTAAGAGCAAAGGCAAGAAAAAGAAGTAGTTCGAGAGCAAGCAGGCTGTTAAGCCTGCTTATCCCACGCATCATGGGCCTTAGTTTATACGTGGTGCGATCGCAGTAACGCTTACGTGTTGATGCTGCATCTTCCTGCCTCTTTTGCCCTGCCTTTTTGCCCGTTTCGGCCCTGTCTTTTTGGCTCTGCTCAAAGTTTGGTGGATACCACAACGTAGCCTCATACCTTAGGTAAGCACATGAGCTGTGGTTATGGCGTTTAATGTTATCCACCTAAAAGTAGCATGGAGGCTTGATCCACAAAACTTTGGCTTTACTCAGAATTTGTGGGTCGCTTAGGAGGTAATGGTACGGCTAATTGCTGATGAGCACTGGCCTTTATCCCAACCACCTAAGACTGGGGCTTGAGCCTATACCCACAGATTCTGAGGAGAGCCAAAACTTTAAGGAGAACCGCCTTCGTCCGCTCTTGCTTGCGTGGTTGCGCACGTAGGTTGTGGTGTCATCCTTTCCTCCATTATGACCAGCACCTGTGCGGGGTTGATGTCTGTGGTCAAGATTGCTACATCCCGCATCCGTGCTGCTGCTGCTGCTACTGAAAGTAGCAGCCGTCACTTGCTATTCCTTCTGAGAGTAAGAGCTGGTTGGGGCTACCACCTCTCGTACACGGATTAAGAGCGCAGCCTTGGCGTCACCTAAGTATCAGTAGCAGGTAGTCACTGTCAGCAGCAGTGCTCTGTGGTAGTTGGCTGCAGTTTGACGCAGCCTGTTCGTAGAAGCAGTGCCTGTAATCCGTGGGCATCATGGTCACGTTATTGTTTGTTTGTTTGCGCTTTAGTTTAGAGGTTTGAGGAGTCAGCAATGGAGTACACCAAGTTTGGTCAGACCGATTTGCAGGTCTCTCGTATTTGCTTAGGCTGTATGAGCTTTGGGCAAAAGGTAGGTGAGGAGCGAGCCGCATGGACGCTGAGCGAAGAAGACTCGCGTACCATTCTCAAAGCCGCCATGGAGCAGGGCATTAACTTTTTTGATACCGCCTTTGCCTATGGCTCTGGCTTAAGCGAGCAAATCATAGGTCGCGCGGTGCGTGACTTTGCGTCATCTCGTGACAAGGTGGTGCTGGCCACTAAGTTCTTACCACGAACTAAGGCCGAGATTGAAGCCGGTGTCACCGGCGCCCAGCACGTGCAACATCATGTTGAGCAGAGCCTTAAGGATTTAGGCACCGATTACATCGATCTTTACATTTGCCACATGTGGGATTACCACACCCCTATCGAGGAAATCATTACCGGTATGGGAGAGGCTGTTAAAGCAGGCAAGGTGCGCTACTTAGGCTTTTCTAACTGCTACGCATGGCAGCTGTGTAAGGTTAACGCCTTGGCTAAGGAAATGGGCTATGCGCAGATCTCCTCGCTGCAAGGCCACTACAACCTGCTTTTTAGAGAGGAAGAGCGGGAGATGATCCCATACTGCCACGATGCGGGCATAGCGCTGACACCTTATAGCCCCTTAGCTTCGGGCCGCTTGGTGAAAAAAGCAGGAGAGACCAGTGCGCGCTTAGAAAAGGACAGCGTGGCGCACTCCAAGTACGACCGCACAGCCGAGCAAGATGCCATCATCATTCAGCGAGTGGCCGAGGTGGCAGAGAGAAACGGCTTTACCACGACACAGGTGGCCTTAGGCTGGTTGCTGTCTAAGGTAACGGCTCCTATTGTCGGTGCTACCAAGATGAAGCATCTCAATGAGGCGGTGGCTGCTGCTGACGTCAAGCTAAGCCCAGAGGACATTGCTTACTTAGAGGAGCCATATGTGCCTCATCGCTTGGTGGGCGTGATGGAGTTTAACCATGCGTAGGGAGAGTAAGCGCCGCTGGGGAGAGTCAGACTAAGGCCGGTGGTACTGCATAGCGTAGAAGCCACTAAGGTAAAGAAGACCAAGAGAGCACACCACCCTCTGTGGTTAGGCTCTTTTTGGGGAACACCACGCAAAGGTAAAGACTGGCTGCCGCTAAGCGGCACGAAGCTGCGCGCTACCTTAAGGGGCTTAAGGACAGGCAAGCACAGGGCACATACTCTGGGGCTTACCTGACCTTAGTCTGTGGGGGTAAGGCTTTGGGCGTCACGCTTGTGGTTTGCTTCCTTATTGCTGCGCGATTGTCGCGCTCATGCAGGATAGTAGTAAGCGGCAAAGACAAAAGCGGCACATATTCTGCACTACAGGGTAGTAGCGAAACTTCTCTGTGGTAAATCGTGTCAACAGGCGCTTTCTTACCCAGACGCTTCTGTGGAGAATAACCATGTCCAGCGCCGTGGTTCAACAGGTCAATCCTTGGGCAGAGGCTAACGCCAAGGTTGATTCCAGCACGCAAAATCAGCTCAATAACATCTTTAGCTCTGACAAAAAGGTCTCCTTCTCGCAGAGCTTAGAGAGCATTTTGACGCGCTCGGATATCATCACCGAGGGCGATGGTCTTAATGTCAGCCGTGCTGCGCCAACAACGGTTACCGGTACCTCCGTTACCTTTGAGGAACTGATCAACTCGGAAAACGAGCAGATCAGAGAGTTTGCGGTCTTAGACCAGCAGCCATTATCGCCAGATTGGGATGTGTTAAAGACACTGACCCCAGTGATCCCAAATAACTTCAAGGCGATCCATGGCCTATCTGACGGCATCATGCTGTCACAGCGTTTTGCTAACGCAATTTACGCGGTCTAGAGTGCATGCTCCTTTGCCTTGCTGACTCAACTTCCTGTCGCTTTTGGGGCGATAGGAAGTGGCAGCAGAGTAAGTAAGAGTACCTCAATCGGCAAACGAGGAAGCGGTAAAAAATGGCCTTTCTACTCCCTGCAAAGGGCGGTAGATTTTGTCGCGTCTAGAGAAAATTCATGCGTAATTGTGCCATGTCGGGATTGGCGCATGGTTAGAGAGTGCGGCAGAGGGGGGATGGGGACGTTGTCCAGAAGGGGCTGTGGTAAGGGCAAAAGCGAGCGGTTGGCGGGAATAGGGGGTAGTGAGTGGACGTATGGTCTAGCGGAGCGGTTGCAGGCTCTGGCTGGTACTACGCAAGCGTAATGCTCTGGAGGCGCTTAGAGAGCGTTTTCTCCATGTGTGCACAGATACTTGCCATTAACCCACCTTAGAGCTACGTCGCGGTAGCGACGCTTGCTGCTCCATATTGGTTTTTGCATTAAGGGTCTGCCCCCAATCTAAAAGTCCGATTGTAAGCCAACAACATAGGGGAAAACTCCTCTTAAGGAACAAGGGAAAACACTCGCGGCTCTTCAGAGCATAAGGGGCACTCTGAGCGCTTAAGTGCTTCGCGGTGCTAACCGCTGAAGCGTGGCGTTAGTGAGCGGCTTCATTAGTAAAATGGTATGTAGGAATGGGGGCACAGCACCTTACTGTGTCTTATCTTGACGAGAGTGTGTGAGTGTGTGATTGGCGTTAGCAATCTGAGAACAGGGCAACCACTTATGCAGGGTAGCTGCATGAGAAACAAGCAAGAGCGTGCACTGCAAGCGCTCTTAATAGAAGACTCTAGCGTGCATGCGTTGCTTGCGCTAATATGAGTGCACTTAAGTGTGTCGCAAAGCGACCACGCTTGAGATCTGTCCTATTGGAGGAGCTGCCTTTTATGGATTTCTTAGAGCTGCTGCAAAAGCGTTACACCACCAAGCACTACGATAGCACCAAGGTGGTACCTGATGAGACCGTGCAAAAGATCTTAGAGTGCGTCCGTCTCTCGCCTACCTCAGTAAACTCCCAGCCTTACCACTTCTACGTGCTCACCGGCGACACCAAGCAAAAGGTGCGTGAAGCGGTCATGGACTTCAATCAGCAGCGTTACGATGGCGCCTCGCACGCCATTGTCATCTCCTCCAAGAAACGTATCGATGAGGAGCACCTCAAGCACGTCTTAGAACAAGAGACCGCTGACGGCCGTTTACCAACCCCAGATTTAGTGGCGGCTCAAGATAAGTCCCGTCACCACTTCTGCAATCTGCATGTGGATAAGGGCGACTTTACCGCATGGACTGGCAAGCAAGCCTACGTCGCTTTTGCCACTATGGTCTATGCAGCCGAGAGCTATGGCGTGGACTCCACTGCTTTAGAGGGTATTGAGTTTGATGAGGTCGACCGTTTGTTAGACCTCGACTCCAAGAACGAGACCTGCCAGTTAATCGTGCTGTTAGGCTATCGTGCGGCGGATGACTCCAACACCACCGATAAGCGTCCAAAGTCGCGTCTGCCTCTTTCTTACCTCACCACTTACCTCAACTAAGCGGTAGGTGTGTACCGTACCTGCGCTTTTCATAGGTGCCACCACAGGTGCGCTGCGGTAGTAATGCGTGCTGTCGGTAAAGATGCAGCTTAGGGATTTTGCGGCACGCGAGGGCTTTTTTAAGCCAGCTGCATCCACTGTTTCGTCAAGGCTTAAGCCCAGCTATGCTTGTGGCGCTGAGTCTTAGCGTTACGTACCACAAGGGCCGTATTAGCCTGCAATGAAAAGGGCCTCACTAGCCTCACCGTTAGTGAGGCCTTTGTTTTATAATGGCGCCGGAAATTCAGCTGCCAGCTGTCCTGTGTCTTCCCCTCTTGCCTGAAACTCAAAGTAGTACTGTTAGCCTTTCTCAGGCCTCACCATGGCTCTGCTAACGGTAGAGGCAGCCCAGCAAGCTATCCCAGCTGAAAGTAGAGAAAGGAGTGTGTGCAGTGAGTGCCGAATTTATTTCCATCCATCCGGACAATCCCCAACCTCGCTTTGTGAAAAAGGCTTGCCATTACCTGCGTGAGGGTGGTGTTGCCGTTTTACCAACTGACTCCAGCTACGCTCTGTGCTGCCTTATGGAGCAAAAGAGCGCCATGGAGCGCATCGCTCATATTCGCCAAATCAGCAAGAACCACAACTTTACGCTGATTTGCCGCGACCTCTCTGAGCTCTCGAAGTATGCGCGCGTCGATAACAGCGTCTTCCGCCTTATCAAAAACAACACTCCTGGCGCCTATACCTTTATTCTGCCAGCCACTAAGGATGTGCCACGGCGTGTCATGAATGAGAAGCGCCGTACTATCGGTATCCGTGTGCCACAGTGCAAGATCTTAGAGGCGATCTTAGAGGAGCTCGATGAGCCAGTCATGAGCTGCTCGCTGATTCTGCCTGAGGAGGATACCGCAGAGTCCGATCCAGTTGAGATTAACGATAAGATCGGCTCTATTGTCGATGTCATTGTCGATGGCGGTGAGTTACACCCTCAAGCCACTACAGTGATCCGTTTTGAGGATGGTCAGCCTATCGTGCGTCGTGTTGGTATTGGTGACCCAACCCCATTTGAGTAAGAGCAGCGGCGCTTGGTAAGCGTGCTGGCGTTTTCTCGGTTCTAGTGTGCAATTCATGGGGTGCCATGTAAGAAGGATGGTGGGCATGCCAAGGAAGTGCCTTCAAGGTGCGTGCTGCCAAGCAGGTTCGCTTCGGAGTTTTTATGTGGCTACGTTGTGGTATCCAAC
>JAHLFE010000099.1 GCA_018884035.1 Candidatus Anaerobiospirillum pullicola | reverse complement strand
GCCCGTAGTGATCCGCAATCTACATCAGAAGATCAGATAGCGGCTCGCTACTAGAAAAAAGCAGTGTTAACACTGTGTAAAAGCAGAGTTAGCACTGTGAAACCGCAGACGGAAGTCTGCGGTAGTTCATTGGTCGACTTTTGCCTTGGGTGGTAGTGGGTGCAGCTGAGCTTGGCGCAGGTGGTGTGGGTAGAGGTATTGGTAGTGGTAGAGGAGGTGAAAGCATTAGGGTGGAGGGAGGTCTAGCGCTCGTAGCGCCTAAGAGGGAGAGATCTAATAAAGGACGAAAGAGGCGGTGCGTGCGTGCGTGCGGGCAAGGCCACACCTCTTAAGATGAATGGTACAGGTGAGTCTAAACCAATCTTAGGACGGTGCAACAAGATACGTCGCGGTAGCGACGCTCGATACTCCATACCAAGTTTCTGCATCAAGGGGGTTAACCCATACCCGCGAACTTAAGCTCATCATGGCTTTATGGTGCTCTTGATGGGCATCAATACCCATTGGGGATTAGGGCTCTACTCAGAGTTTGGTTGATACCAAAAAGCAGCAGCGCCCTGCGATCAATCATGGGAACCCATGTGATGGCGTTTGGCGTGACCAACCTTGGAGTAGTGTTGGTGCCCTATCCACCAAACTCTGAGGAGAACTGGGATTAGTGCTGCAAGTTAAGCTTAAGCGCTTACAGGCTGATTGATCGCATCTTAATCACCCAGAGGCACGAGGTGATGACGCTCTGAGTTTTGCTTGCCACTCTGAGGTTCGTGGGTATGGATTTAACCACACCGCAAAGGCCGATTTTAAGCCAATAACATCAGGGAAAAATACTGTGAGGGAGCAAGGGGAAAAGCTCTCTTTGCACCTGAGATTGTACCCAGCAGCACCTTGGTATCTTAGGGCACCTCTTAGCACCAAGGAACCAATCAGTGCTAGGCTGCGCGCGGTAGATATCGGCAGGCAGAACCCAGCTACGCTCTTAGCAAACAACGATGCGTAAGCCTCTCCTGCGTACCGTTGCCCCCGATTTAGTGACCAAACCAACACTTTTGCAAAAAAGCTCACCTCACCTGCTTTACAAGGGCGTTTTTTGTCTATAATGGCAAAAACTGAAATGGTAGTTTCTTTTAAATGCGATAAAAATCAGGTTTTAAACAAATTGGTATGGTAGTTATCAGTTTACCTGATATTTATCGTGTTTGCTGCTGTTTTTATCCTATAAAGCTGTCTTTTCCTGTGTCGCATTGCCTTGCGTTCGCGCGGTAGTGACCTTTGTGTTGGGAGATCCGCTGTAACGTGCTTGCTTTAAGGTGCTGCCCTTTGGTTGGCATCCACACAGACTGACAGCATGAGCTTTTTGTGCTCCGTTCTGGTTTGGAGATGAGAACTGCCGCGCAAAGTGCTCTTCTGCCGCAGAGCAGTAGGGCGCACTCATGCTAAGCTGACAGCACTCGGCAGCAGTTGCAGTAGCAGTAGCCACAACGCTTTAAGTTGGGGTAAAAGACGCCTCCGTCTGTGGTGAGGCCCTGCCTTAAATAGGCTATTGCAGCGCAGCCGCCATTTCTTTTGGGATTTGTTTAAGGGGTTGATCGCCGTTATGCAGAGCTTAAATCTCACTTTAAAGCCAGAAGCTAAGTCCACCTTACCTGTACGTGCTTTACAGTTTGGCGAAGGTAACTTCCTGCGTGGCTTCCTTGATTGGATGATCTTCAAAGCCAATCAAAAGGGCTTATTTAACGGCCGTGTCCTTGCCTTACAATGCACCCCACGCGGCAAGGTCGTGCCAAAGCTGCAAGCGCAAGATGGCCTCTACACCACCATCCTGCATGGCTTTAAGGATGGTCAGGAAATCGAGGACATCGAGGTCGTAAACACCATCGCTGCTGCTCTCAACCCTTATGAGAACTGGGAGCAAGTCTTAGCCTCTGGTACCAGCCCAGAGCTTAAGTTTGTCTTCTCCAACACCACCGAGGCCGGTATCACCTTTGTCCATGAGCAGGCCTTTAATACCGATATTTGCCCAGAGTCTTTTCCTGGCAAGTTAACCGCTATCCTCTATGAGCGCTATAAGGCCTTTGCCGCTCAGGGTAAGACCGCTGGTACGGGCCTGTGGATTGTCCCATGTGAGCTCTTAGATGACAACGGCAACAAGCTAAAGGACATCGTGTTACAGCAGATTGCTGATCAGAACTTAGGCGATGACTTTAAGGCTTACGTCTTAGACGAGTGCCGTTTCATCAACACCTTAGTCGACCGTGTGGTCTCTGGCTACCCACGTGATAATGCTGCCGCGTACCAAGAGAAGCTGGGCTATAACGACGAGTTAATGGTGTGTGGTGAGTGCTTCCACTTCTTAGCTTTAGAAGGTGATGCTGACGTTGAAGAGGCCCTGCCATTTGCTAAGGCGGGCTTAAATGTGGTCACTGCTCCTGATATCACCCCATACCGTCTGCGTAAGGTACGTATCCTTAATGGTACGCACACCGCCAATGTGCCAGCGGCCTTCATCTATGGTTTAGAGACGGTCGATCAGATGATGAGTGATGCCATCACTGGCAAGTTTGCCCGCTCCGTCATCTTCGATGAGATCATCCCTGCAGTTAACCTCGACAAGCAGATGCTGATCTCCTTTGCCAATGACGTGGTGGATCGCTTCTCTGATCCATCCATGCACCATCAGCTCTCCTCGATCTTAATGAACTGCACCTCTAAGGTTAAGGCGCGCATTCTGCCAACCATCTTAGATGCGCGTGCTAAGGGGGTGCTGCCAAAGAAGCTGTGCTTTGCTTTAGCTGCTTACATTGCGCTGTATCGTCACGCTGCTGGGGTGCCAGTGCAGGTGCAACGTGAGGGGGGGAAGAGCGGCGAATTTGTCGATGACGCTTACGCCGTTGAGGTTTTAACTAAGGCGTGGTCGACTTACCAAAAGACCGAGGCTTCGGCCTTGTTTACCGTGAAGGCGGTGTTATCTGACACCAAGTTATGGGGCAGCGACATCTCCTCGGACGTGGATTTAGTAAGTTTGGTTGCGCGTTTACTGCACGCCATCTGCTCCGATGGCATTGCCGCCACTATGCAAGACCTGTTAGAGCACAACTAAGGTCATAAGGCCATACCAACGAACTTAAGTGCTGCGGCTAAACACAGGCAGCTCTGCCATTATCTCTAGGGTGATGTGCAGACACTCCGCTCAAGCTGTTACGTGGGAAGTGGCCACGTGCAGCTGAACACAACCCGAGTACTTTGCTGACTGTGGTAGTGGTGGTGGTTTAGGTTTGCGGGTATGCAGGAGTGGGGGCGTTCGTGAGGGCGCCGCAGTGCGTGGTTATGTACGCATTGCACTGCACTACGCTGCTTTGCAGCAGGGCAGGGAGTCGGTACTAAGGAAGTAGTAGGTACTATTGCCCATGAACTACCGCAGATTTACGTCTGCGGTTTTACAGTGCTAACTCTGCTTTTACACAGTGTTAACACTGCTTTTTTCTAGTAGCGAGCCGCTATCTGATCTTCTGATGTAGATTGCGGATCACTACGGGCTTGTCCACAAAGCCCCCATCAAGTAGGGACAAAATGTCCTTTCTTGAGTTCTTGGGAACATTATA
>JAHLFE010000098.1 GCA_018884035.1 Candidatus Anaerobiospirillum pullicola | reverse complement strand
CATACGCACGCGTTATTAAGGCCAAGGTCGACGCCAACCACCACTTGGTCGTTTACAGGCTTGGTTGTAAGTTTTACCTCCTGCTGAAAAGGGAAAGTCATCATCCACTGCTTACCCTTATTAATAAGGGTAGGCACACAGACATTCAAGCCAGCACAGTGACGAAGGATGTACTTGACATCACCTCTTCTACGATCACATCTCTAATTATTACGTGCTTGGTACCACAAAACGATCCCTCAAAGGCTGGATGTGTGTACGCTGTGCTTGGCTAAAGCCCCAACAATAACTGTCGGCTAACCCCACTCTTACGAGTGGGGCATACGCCGACAACTCTAGGTCAAGCAAGCCTTACCTTAGATCGTTTGTAGAGCATTGCTAAGCCATGCGCATCGCACTGCCTCCTAAGCCAGGCTTACTTTATCTTGCTCCTAAAATGCAAAAGGCCCAAAGATTTCTCTTTGGGCCTCTTAAGCACTTGGGCTCTAAACGAGCTTGCGCTTACCTCATGAGGGCACAGCATTAACTCCCCTAAGGGGGACGTGCCCTAGCTTGTTGGACGCTTACTGCGCCTTCTCCACCACAGAGACTAAAGTCCAAGCAATGGTCTTAGCCACTGGACGGCACTCCTTGATCTCAACTAAGTCGCCCTTGTGAGCGTCGTTGTTGACATCTTGGACGTGGAACTTGGTGGTGCGCTTTAAGATCTTGCCGTAGATTGGGTGCTTCACACGACGCTCTACAGCAACTACGCAGGCCTTCTGCATCTTATCGCTTACAACGCGACCACGGAGGGTGCGTGCCACCTTTTGAGTGTTCTCAGTCATCTAGCACTACCTCTATTGAGCGCTCGCAGCGCGTTGCTTAATTTCCGTCAGCACAGTGTTGACGCGCGCAATGTCACGACGAACCTTGCGTAATCTGTCAGTCTTGCTCAGCTGCTTAGCCTTTACTTGGAAGCGCAGGTTGAACTGCTCACGGTGTAAAGATACAAGCTCGGTCTCGAGCTCGAAGACAGTCTTATTACGTAACTCGCTAGCTTTCATTAGAGCTCCGCCTTACGAACAAAAGTAGTGGTGACCGACAGCTTGGCAGCTGCTAAGCGGAAAGCCTCACGTGCCACTTCCTCGGAAATGCCGCTGATCTCAAACAGAACCTTGCCTGGTTGAATTGGGCATACCCAGTACTCGACGGTACCCTTACCTTTACCCATACGAACACCCAGTGCCTTCTGCGTAATTGGCTTGTCTGGAAACACACGGATCCACACCTTACCAACACGCTTCATCTCACGGGTGAATGCACGACGGGCGGCCTCAATCTCACGGGCAGTGATCTGACCACGAGAGGTAGCCTTTAAACCAAACTCGCCGAACGAAACCTCGTTACCGGAGTAAGCTAAGCCCTCATTACGACCCTTTTGAGTCTTGCGGTACTTAGTACGCTTTGGTTGTAACATCTACTTGTTCCTCCGTTACTCAGCAGCAGCAGCGGCTTGGGCTGGAGCCTCAGCAGCTTGCGCTGGAGCACCGGCACCTCTTCTCTGCCCCGCAGCACGGTCTTGACGACCGCCACGACGGTTGCGGTTGTCAGGACGACGGCGGTTCTTACGCTCGGCATTGCGATCCTCTGGCTCCTCAGCGGTGAGTGGCAGCTGGCCTAAAATCTCACCCTTGAAGATCCATACCTTAACGCCGATCACACCATAAGTGGTGATGGCCTCAGATAAGGCGTAGTCAATGTCAGCACGTAAGGTGTGCAGTGGCACACGACCCTCACGTAACCACTCAGAGCGAGCAATTTCGGCACCGCCTAAACGGCCGGAAACCTCAATCTTAATGCCCTTAGCACCCACACGCATAGCGTTTTGGATGGCTCTCTTCATGGCACGGCGGAACATCACACGACGCTCTAATTGCGAAGCAATAGAGTCGGCGACTAACTTGGCATCGAGATCTGGCTTGCGAATCTCGCTGATGTTGACCTGAGCTGGCACACCGGCAATGTCGGTAATCTTGCGACGCAGCTTCTCAACATCCTCGCCCTTCTTGCCAATGACAATACCTGGACGAGCAGTGTGAATGGTCACACGGATGCTCTTGGCTGGACGGTCAATGACAATCTTGGACACGGAAGCGTTACGCAGCTCGTTAGTTAAGTACTTACGAACCTCGAAATCGCTCTTAATATTGGCAGGGAAATTGGCAGTCGACGCGTACCAGACCGAAGTGTAAGGCTTGGTGTAACCCAGTCTGATGCCGTTCGGATTTACCTTCTGACCCATCTTCGGCTCCTGTTAACGCTCAGCAACGTAAATGGAAATGTGAGAGGTTCTCTTCACGATGCGGTCAGCACGGCCCTTGGCACGTGGCATCACACGCTTTAAAGATGGACCCTCGTCGATCATAATGCGAGACACATACAGCTTGTCGTTGTCCATGCCGTTGTTGTTCTCAGCATTGCTGACGGCTGAGTTTAAGACCTTCTTAATCAGCTTGGCAGCCTTGCGTGGGCTGAACTCTAAGAGATTAAAGGCCTGGTTAACAGGAAGGCCACGTACCTGATCGGCAACTAAACGGGCCTTCTGGGCAGAAGTACGAGCAAAGCGGTGGACAGCCTTTACCTCTGTCACCTCGGTCACTTCTTTCGTCATGATCTCTACTCCTACTTACCGCTCTTCTTGTCCGCAGCGATGTGGCCACGGAAGGTACGGGTTGGGGCAAACTCACCCAGCTTGTGACCGACCATCTCGTCAGAGACGTAGACTGGCACATGTTGGCGACCGTTGTGCACAGCGATCGTCATACCGATCATTGCTGGAATGATCATCGAACGGCGCGACCAAGTCTTGATTGGCTTCTTATCGGCGCTGGCAGCAGCCTGTTCGACCTTCTTTAATAAGTGCGCGTCGATAAACGGGCCTTTCTTCAAAGAACGTGGCATCTTGCTTCCTCAACTTGAGCAATTAACGGTGACGAACAATGTACTTGTCGGTACGCTTGTTCTTGCGGGTCTTGAAGCCCTTGCATGGGGTACCCCATGGGGAACGAGGTTGAATGCCCTTGTTGCGACCCTCACCACCACCATGTGGGTGGTCGATTGGGTTCATGGACATACCACGAACGGTAGGACGAACACCACGCCAGCGGGCGGCACCAGCCTTACCCAGTTGACGTAACATGTGCTCGCTGTTACCAACTTCACCGATAGTTGCACGGCCGTTAGCTAAGACGCGACGCATTTCGCCAGAGCGCATACGTAAGGTGACGTAGTCGCCCTCACGAGCCAAAATCTGGCAGAAAGAACCGGCAGAACGCGCAAATTGCGCACCCTGACCTGGCACTAACTCCACAGCGTGGACGTTGGTACCAACAGGAATGTTGCGCAGTGGTAAGGCGTTACCAACCTTGATTGGAGCGCTGTCGCCACTCATGATCTTGTCGCCTACTTGTAAGCCCTTTGGCGCTAAGATGTAGCGACGCTCGCCGTCGGTGTACAGCACTAAGGCGATGTGAGCAGAACGATTTGGATCGTACTCGAGACGCTCGACGCGACCCTCGACACCATCCTTCTGACGCTTAAAGTCAATTAAGCGATAGCGTTGCTTGTGGCCACCACCAATGTGACGAGTGGAAATGTGACCGTAGTTGTCACGACCACCAGTCTTGCGCTTCTCCACGACGAGAGATGGGAATGGACCACCCTTCCACAGGTCTGGATTCTTGATCTGAATGACGTGGCGGCGACCTGCGGAGGTTGGCTTGGTCTTAATGATAGCCATTAGATGCTCTCCTTAGCGACGCTCTGGTTATTCACATCGATCTGCTGGCCCGGCTCTAAAATGAGGTAAGCTTTCTTCCAGTCAGAGCGCGCACCAATGCCATGAGCAGAACGGCGCTTCTTGCCTTGGTAGTTGAGGGTGCGAACAGACTTAACCTTAACGCCAAAGAGGAGTTCGGCAGCCTGCTTGATCTCGCCCTTGGTGGCATCACGTAACACCTCAAAGGCCAGTAAACGCACCTCATCACCCTCTGGGGAGGTCTTCTCAGTTAAGATCTGCTTGCGGAGGATGTGCATTAAACGAGAGTTAATCATTTGGTGATATCCTCCTCAACCTTCTTGAGAGCAGCGGCGGTGATTAACACCTTGTCGAAGCCCACTAAGTTGACAGGGTTGAAAGAGGAAGTGCCAGGCTGGCAAACTTCAACCTTGTACAGATTGCGGGCAGCTAAGAACAGGTTCTCGTCGAAAGCCTCAGTCACAATTAAGACCTGCTTTAACTCGAGCTCCTTGAGCTTGTTAACTAAGGTCTTGGTCTTGTGGTTCTCAAGCTTGAAGTCCTCAACGACCACTAAGCGATCTTGGCGGACTAACTCGGAGAGGATGCTGCTCATGGCAGCACGGTACATCTTGCGGTTGACCTTCTGGCTCCAATCTTGTGGCTTGGCAGCGAAGATGGTGCCGCCAGCACGCCATAATGGAGAACGAGAGGAACCGGCACGGGCACGACCAGTGCCCTTTTGGCGGAATGGCTTCTTGCCACCGCCAGAAACCTCAGAACGGGTCTTTTGGGCTTTAGTTCCGGCGCGGGCAGTGCTCAGGTAAGCAACGACTACCTGATGTACCAGCGCTTCATTGAACTCGCGACCAAAGGCATTCTCAGACACCTCTAGTGGCTTATCAGCGCCCATGATCTTTAATTCCATGTCCTTTACCTCAGGTTAAGCTTTAACACTTGGCCTTACGATGAGATCGCCGTTGTTGGCACCTGGCACTGCACCCTTGACGAGGAGCAGGTTACGCTCAGGATCGATGCGCACTAAGTCTAAGCACATCACAGTGACCTTCTCGCCACCCATACGGCCAACCATCTTCTTGCCCTTGAACACGCGACCTGGGGTCTGGTTTTGACCAGTGGAACCAGGAACACGGTGGGAACGAGAGTTACCGTGGGTGAAGTCCTGAGTGCGGAAGTTGTGACGCTTAACGGTACCAGCAGTGCCCTTGCCCTTAGACTGGCCAGTGACATCAACCTTCTTGACACCCTCAAAAGCGTCGACCTTGATCTCAGAGCCAACCTGATAAGACTCAAGCTCAGAAGGCTCTAAGCGGAACTCCCATAAACCACGGCCAGCAGCCACGCCAGTCTTGGCGAAGTGGCCGGTCTCAGCCTTGTTCATACGGGAGGCTTTGCGCTCGCCAGTGGTAACCTGGATGGCGGTATAACCGTCAGTCTCTTGGTTCTTGATCTGGGTGACGCGGTTAGCTTCAACCTGGATTACGGTGACTGGAACTGACTTACCATCCTCGTTAAAGACGCGGGTCATTCCAAGCTTGCGGCCGATTAAACCGATTGCCATTGTCAATTTCCCCCTCTTTAGCGAAGGCTAATTTGAACGTCAACGCCCGCAGCGAGATCCAGACGCATTAAAGCATCAACAGTCTTCTCTGTAGGCTCCACGATGTCTACTAAGCGCTTGTGAGTACGGATTTCGTACTGGTCACGGGCATCCTTGTTGACGTGTGGGGAAATAAGGATGGTGTAACGCTCCTTACGGGTTGGGAGCGGGATCGGACCGCGGACTTGAGCGCCGGTGCGCTTAGCCGTTTCCACGATCTCAGCAGTCGAGTGATCGATTAATCTGTGGTCGTAGGCCTTGAGGCGGATCCGAATTCTTTGGTTCTGCATTACAGACTCCGAAAACAAAAGAACGTGCAAAAGCGTGCCTTCCCGTCACCCATCTCCGTGGAGAAATGGTTAAGACAAGAGGACGCTCCGCAATAATGTCTCCCAAGATTAGGGAGAGTGTCACAGCCACAGTCAGATGCTGGAGGGCTGGCCTGTGCTTGGTCTAGCGTGGCTTACATAAGCCACTCTGCCGACCATATCAAGAGAATGCTGTGATATGGCGCACAGAAAATTCCGCGTTATTATACAGGTATGTTGCCAAAACACAAGAGGGAGTTGCGATTTTTCGGTCCTTGCGATTTTTTTGGTGCTGAGGAATTAGTGGCAGATCGTGTTGCTGACTAGTCGAGCTGGTAGCTGTGTACAGCAGCACTGTGTCTTAGAAGCTGCGCGCTGCAGGGCAGCGCCTTAGCGTTCGAGGAGTGCGCCGTCAGCACCAAAAAAATCGCAAGGATTATTTTTCTCGCGGTGTAGTGAGGCTATAAGCCATAGGTGGTTTAGTAGGTGGATAAGCCATAGGGTAGTGCTGGACGATAATGCTGGCGGTGGATAAATTCCGCTGACTGTGTGCTTATCTGAAGTTATCTTAGACTGCTTGCTGTTATCGGTGCTAAGGGCAGTGGTGATGTACAATACATCGCAGTTTGGCTCTACTCTGATTAGAGCCTTGTTTTATCGATTCAGGGTAAAGCCCAGATTGTTCTTTAGCTGCTATGTCTAACACCGTACCAACTGCCAAAGAAGAGATGGCGCACAATGTTCACGAAAGTGCCGTTGCTACCACCACTACCACTTCCAATGCGGCAGAGTTGCCTCTAATTTCTGTCATTGTGCCTGTGTATAACACTGGCGCGTACTTGATCGATGCCGTCAAGTCGGTTGTAGCTCAGACCTATCCAAATTTAGAGCTGATCCTAGTGGACGATGCTAGCAGCGATGAGCTTACATTAAAGCTGCTCGCTGCATATGAGCAGGTTGACGTCTTAACGCCAGACAATATTGACAAGATCACTGCACAAATTGAGCTGCCATCATTGGCTACCTACGGTGTGCTGCCAAAGGAAATCGTAGCAGTAAACGATGCACTCAAGCAAAAGGTATCCATGCTTCCTGATGCCCCAACGCAAGTGCATATTCGGGTATTGCACTCTGCTACCAATCAAGGCGCGGGTGAAGGGCGCAATATTGGCGTTAGAGCGAGCACTGGCTCATACCTGTTATTTATGGATGCTGATGACTTATTTGCCCCGCAACTCATTGAGCATGCCTATAAGACTAAGCTGCGTACTAGCGCCGAAGTGGTACTCTTTGCTAATCATAACTTTAGCTACGATCCTGACTATGATCTGAGAGAACAGAGTGCCTCATGGAATATAGAGGCAAATAAGCTGCTGCCTTGTGTGGATATCATTAAACAGCAATTGTTTAATGTAGGTTATACCGTGTGGGGGTGCTTGCTTTCGCGGCAAACGTTTATTGACAAAGATCTCTTCTTGGCTCCCCATGTCATTTTTGAGGACAATGATTGGGTGGTGCGCATGGTGCTGCGTACAGATAGCCTTTACTACACTCCGTTTGACGGATATTGGCGTTTAATGCATGCCTCACAGCTTACGGCAGTTGACTACCGTGGTGCCAGAGTAGTGAATTTGGGAGATATGCTGCAGCGCATGGTGACAGACATTAAAGCCTCGCCTTACTACGCACAGGCTCGTAATAGCTGCATTGAATCGGCTCTTGATTTGTTTGGTTATTGGGCGCAGAAGCTCAAAGCAGATACGCCTAACAAAAAGCAAGTACTGCAAGAGCTTTTTTCGCGAATTTCTGTGGCGTTGGCTATGCTGGGGGCTTCAGTAAGTTGTAATCCGTCGTGGTTTTACATGCAGTGGCATCACATAGGGTATAAGTTGCCATGGTTGTCAGCGGCCTCTCGTAGTAATCATCATGCTGCATATCGTATGGCTCGTCTCTACCTCCGCTACTGTAAATAAAGTTAAGTGCTTATTGCGGTGGCTATTGAGCAGTGTGCATTGGTAGGTAGTTTCTGCTGAGTATGTGTCGGTCTTGACACCTACCACCACTGCTCTATTCTTTTCTCATCTTAGCCTTTCCTGAACATGGGCATTTCTTCATGTCTCTAAAAGCAGTTTCCTCTTCTGCTGCCATCTTTTCCCAAGACTCATCATCGCCAGTAGCTGGACATGACGTAGCAGATAACTCATGGCCGCTGATATCCATTGTTATGCCAGTTTGCAACACTGGTGTGTATATGGTTAACGCTGTCAAGTCTATCGTAGCGCAGAGTTATCCTCAGCTGGAGTTGCTGTTGGTAGATGACGCCAGTAGCGATGAGCTGACCTTAAAGCTGCTCTATGCGTATGAACGTGCAGGTGTCCTGTCACGGGATAACATTGCCTCGGTAACAGCCAATCTTGGGGGGCCGTCTTTAGCTAGCAATGAGGACTCGATTCCTGAGATTAAGGCGCTGCATTCGGCTTTGCAACAGATCGGCTCTGATGGTGCATCGGCCACACAAGTGCTCGTCAAAGTAATCCGTTTTAAAGAGGATTTGGGCGTTGGGGCTATGCGCAACGAGGGTGTTAAAGCAGCAAGAGGTGATTACATCGTATTTGCTGATTCAGATGATCTCTTAGCACCGCAGTGCGTATCTCGTGCATATGAGGCTATTAAGACCTCAGGAGCCGAGGTGGTTTGTTTTGCTTCCCACAACTTTAGTTATGATCAGCATACAAATCTGGGGCGAGAGGCGGTCAAATGTACTTTGCCGGAAAATACGCTCATATCTTGTGATCAACTCATCAATGCAGGTGATTTTGTCCGTGTAGCTGATGTTGCGTGGGGCAAAATCTTTGCGCGGCATATTTACCTTGAGCGTAATATTACCTTTGAGCCGCATGTCATCTTTGAGGACTGCGATTGGGTCATTCGGCTGCTCCTCAATACCAACAGTATTTTCTATCTGCCTTTTGACGGCTATTGGCGTGTGCTGCGTCCAAACTCCATCACAAGTCAGGAGACATATACGGAGAAAATTCGGGACAGCTTGCTTTCTTTTGGGCGCATTATCAGCGCTTTTGAAAAATCACCTTATTTGACGGAGGTACGCCCTGTCCTCATGAAACAGGCAGTGGCATCATGTCAAAAAGCCTGTGAACGAGCCAATGTGCAAAACAATAAGCGGCTGTGCTTAGATGTTTTTCAAGGCTTCGTCAAGTTGCTGGCGAAGCTAGGACTAGAGGTAAGCACGCAGCCATCGTTTGCTTACGATTGGTGGCATCACATCCTCTATAAGCTGCCTGCCAAGTCCGAGCAAGCACGCTTAGAGCACTTTGTGAAGACGCGCATGGCGCGGCTGTATCGTCGCTACTGTAAGTAGGACAGCAAGAGTGGCAGATTACAAGAGTTGGCAGGTGCGGGCGCTGTAGAAAATGGCGCCTAACAACGAAGTAAGCGAACGCTGGTATGAGGTGGTGATGGTGCAAGGAGTGGTCGTTAGGATCTGTAACGAAATAAGGTTTACAAAACGGCAGGGACAGAATCACCAACATTGTTGGTAGCCTGCCTTGGTGCTGACAGCACTCTGTAAACTTTATTGTTTTACAGATCCTTACCACAAGATGAGCTCACTGCTCCTTAGCAGTGGCAGTCAGCAAGGGCTGCGCTTGTTTGACTCTGCTCTTTGTGCTCTTTGTTTCTTTGCCCATGGGCAAAGGCTTGCGCGCTATGGCTCAGCTCCTCAGCCGATGGCAGCTGCACGTGCTTAATATGAGTAGCGCTCTCTTTGGAGTAGACGCAACCGCAGTAGAGCTGATTGTAGAAGTTAAACTCCTTGACCAGCTGATAGCGCCTTGTGACCAGTCCACTCTTGCGCCAATCTTCACTCCAATAGGTCACGCCCGTGGCCTCTTGTGCCGCCATACCCGCCGCATCCACCTGCTGCTTATTCTTCCAGCGCGAGGTGGCCAGCGTCGTCGTAAAGTGGGAAAAACCGTGCTCTTTGGCGTATAAGGCGGTGGCGGTAAGACGCTCGGTAAAACACACCGTGCAGCGCTGACCACGCTCGGGCTCGTGCTCTAAGCCCTTTACTGCCGCAAACCAGCCTTTGGTCTCATACTCAGGAATGACATAGGCAAAGCCCAAGAGCTGCGCCAGCTCAATGAGCTCGTCGCGGCGTTTTTCGTACTCGGCACGTGGGTGGATATTAGGATTGTAGAAGAACAGCGTTGGCTCGAGGTGATGGTGCTTAAAGCACTCCAGCACTGCCCCACAGCAGGGAGCACAGCACACCTGCACTAAGAGATTAGTCATGCCCTCAGGTAGTACCAAGGTGCGCTTAGGCGTGTCGCCAAAATCAGGTGGTAACACCAAACTCATGGGTAGGATCTTATGTAGTGGCTGTGTTGGGTGGTGCTTGCCAGCTGATATGGGGGCTTAGCAGCTGGAGCTCTCAAAGGAGTGTGCTCGTGACGCCGTTTGCTTACGCTACGACTCAGGCGGCTACGACTCAGCCTTCTTTGCCTGCTCATGATCCTGTTCTGGATCAGAGTCAGTCTCACTCTGGGGATCTGCTTCCCCCTTGCTCTTAAACTGCGAGTTGTAGAGCATGGCGTAAGCGCCATTTTGCTTGAGCAGCTCTTCATGGCTGCCCTTTTCTACGATGTAGCCGTCGTTAATCACCATGATCACGTCGGCATCACGCACCGTAGACAGACGGTGGGCAATCACTAAGGTCGTGCGGCCTTTCATCAGCTCATCTAAGGCCTTTTGCACCACCTTTTCCGAGCGGTTATCCAAGGCTGAAGTAGCCTCATCTAAGATCACCAGTGGCGCATTGCGAATAATGGCACGGGCAATAGCAAGACGCTGCTTTTGGCCACCGGATAAGGTCACACCACGCTCACCAATCTCGGTGTCGAGGCCATGCGGTAGTGAGGCGACAAACTCATCTAAATAGGCACTCTTTAAGGCCGTGCTGATCTCCTCTTCGCTAGCGTCCTCCTTGCCAAAGAGGATGTTTTGGCGAATAGTACCGGCAAACAAGAAGTTGTCTTGGAAGACAAAGGCCACCTGCGAGCGCAGCGACTCTAGCGTGTAGTCGTGGATATCGATGTCATCGATGAGAATTTGGCCCGACTTAATCTCGTAAAGGCGGGTAATAAGCGAGCACACCGTGGTCTTGCCACCACCTGAGTTGCCTACTAATGCCACCTTTTGGCCGACATTGATCTTAAATGACACGTCCTTGAGCACGTCATGGCTGCCATCATAGGTGAAGCGCACATGCTTAAACTCGATGTCCTTTTTGATGTCTGTCAGTACCTTTGTGCCCTCATGCTTCCCGCTTTCAAAGGACTCGTAATCGAGCAGGTCGTAAATACGATCAAGTGCCAGCAACGCACTTTGCACCTGAATGTAGTTATTGCCAATGCTCTTTAACGGGGTATAGAGCATGATCAGGGCAGCAAGGAACGACACAAACTCACCCGAGGTTAAGGTGCCATTGATGATCAGCGTCACGCCAAAGTACAAGACGCCCGCTACACCTAAAGAGCTCACAAAGTGCATCACTGGGGAGAGCCAGTTGGTGTCGCGAATCATCTTCATGCCCATGCGGAAGAGGAAATTGGCCTGAGCATAGAAGCGCTGGTACATGTACTCCTTGAGGTTAAAGCTTTTGATCACCTTGGAGCCTAACGTGGTCTCATTGTAGAGGGTGATCATCGAGGTCGAAGCTGTAACGGTGCGGTTGACGATGCTTTTCACTCGCCGCCGCACAATGCGCATAGGGATGATGAGAAAACACACTACGCCCACAGCCACAATGGTCAGCTGCCACGAGTTGTAGAGCAGCACACACAGAAGTGAAACCGACGAGAAGAATTTGGTCAAAAAGAGGCGGATGTTCTGGATGAGGCCGGTTGAGGCGCTCTCGGAGTCGTTAAAGAAACGCAGAATCACCGAGCCGGAGTTGTTGGCATCGTAGAAACGGCTATCAAAGGACAGAAGTTTGGCGTAGAGCTTAGAGCGCATGAGCAAGTTGACTGCACCGCCTACATAGCCATTGACCAAGGAAGAAAAGTAAATAAAGAGGCCCTGAATGAGGGTAAAGCCGATAATGACCAGTGGTACGTAAGAGGCAAAGGTCTTTTCTTGCTCTACCATAACCTGATCGGTAAATGGCTTTAAAAAGAGCGCAATGACCGCGTCTAAGGCGCCGACAGGAACTGTGAGCAGAATGCCCAGCAGTGCCATGGCCCAATATGGCCGTAAGAATGGCCAAAAGCGCTTATAACCACGCCAAAATGATGTGGATTGCTGCTCACTTAAGTCACTTAAGATGATGGGATGGTATTGCCGTGCAGCCTCTGCTGCCTGAGCACTTTCAGCCGCTTCAGCAGCAACTGTGTTTTGGCTCTTATCTTCAGCCTCGGACACACTCGCTTTAGTGTTCACTTGCTCTTTAGTGCTCACTTGCTCAGGTGCGGCATCTTTGGTGGTGGCGACAGGGGAGGATTCGCGATCCTCTTGAGGCTCGTGCTTGGCGGCATCATCCATAGGGGCGCTCCATAAAAATAAGAAGAGCAAAAAAGCTAAAGCCCAGTACGCTGCTACTAAAAGCTCCTCAGCGTAGTTACTGCCTCTATGGTAGGGGCGCAATGAGGAGTTTTAGCTTGTAGCTGGTACTGGGCCTAACAAAGCAGGCAAGATGGTGAGAACCAAAACGTGCCTTAAAGAGCTTGTTTACGCTTGTTGGCGCTTGTGCGCTTACTTGCGGTACTGATGGGCAATAGCGTCCTCTACACAGTAGCTGAAGAACTTGCCCATAGGTAAGCCTGCATGCTCCACTAACTTAGGGAACATGGAAATTGGCGTCATACCAGGGAAGGTATTGATCTCATTTATGTAGAGCAGACCATCCGTGCTCAGGAAGAAATCAATACGCGACAGATGACGTAAGTTTAACCCCTTAAAGGCGCGTAATGCCATGCTCTTGAGCATTTCTTGCTGCATAGGGCTCAACCCTTGTACCTCGACGGTAGTGGTTGACTTACTGTCGGTGCTGTACTTCTCATCAAAGGTGTAGAACTTATCATCAGGGATGATGATCTCACCTGGGGTGGTCACATGAACTTCACCGTCATACTCGTAGGCTGCAACCTCAAGTTCACGGTGTGGAATGGTCTTTTCAACCAGTACCAGCTCACTATAGCCTAAGGCCTCGGTAATGGCAGCGTCAAGCTTGTCTTCTGCGGTGATGTGGTAGCAACCAATGGAGGAACCTTGGCTGGCAGCCTTGACATAGACATCGTTGCCAAATTGTGCAAAGGCCTGATGGACATGCTTTAAGGACGCAGCGGAGCTATCAGCAACAAAGATCGATGGCGTGTTCTCAATGTTGAGTGCACTTAAGTAGAACTTGGTAGTGACCTTGTTAAAGCAGTTGATGCTAGCCTCTTTCTCACAGCCAATAAATGGCACCTGATGTAAGGCCAACAGTGCTTGCATGTCGCCTGTCTCACCAGGGAAGCCATGCAGGCAAGGCACGACACAGTCAATGGTGCATTCCTGTTGCTGGCCCTGAGGCGAGGTCATAATAAGCTGTGGGCCTTGCGCCAAGTACGCCGTAGAGCCATCGTCCAGTTGCAGCTGATGGTTGTGCAAAACAGCGTTAATGACCTGATAGTCGGGGTTCTCCTTAAGTTTCTGTGCCACGTACTTGGCGGAAATTAAGGAAATCTCGTGTTCGGAGCTATCGCCACCGGCGATTAACAAAATGTTTTTGGTCATGGTGTTAAGACCATAACCTCTCTGTCAGCCGCTGTTACTAAGAGTAATAAGGGGCGTGGCAGTGAGGCCAAGAAAAAGAAATAGGGATTAAGCGCGACGCCACGTCGTGCCTTGTGGGCCATCTTCGAGCACGATGCCCATCGCGGTGAGCTTATTGCGCGCCGCATCAGCAGCAGCGTAATCCTTGCGCTTACGTGCTTGTTGACGCTCCTCAATTAAGGCTTCAATGGTAGCAACCTCAGAGTCGTCGGCAGCGCTGGCATCACCCTCAGTACGGCCCTGTAAGAACTTGGCTGGATCTTGATAGAGGATGCCTAAGACCCCACCTAACTCTAAAAGGCGTCCGGCAAGGCCACGAGCCTCTTCACCGCTGCTGCGGTTAATAGCCTTAGCAAGGTCAAAGAGGACAGATAAGGCGCCAGGCGTGTTGAAGTCATCATCCATAAAGGCCTTAAAGCGCTCTACGTACTCCTCGCCGCCTTGGGCAGGGCCAATCTCGCTGTCACGTAAGGCCGTGTATAGACGCTCAAGGGAGGACTTGGCCTTATTGAGGTTGTCCTGCGTGTAATTTAATGGGCTGCGATACTGTGCCGACAGCAAGAAGAAGCGGATAGTCTCCGCATCGTAATGCTCCAGCACCTCACGGATGGTGAAGAAGTTGTTGAGCGACTTTGACATTTTCTCATGGTCGATCATGACCATGCCCGAGTGCATCCAGTAATTGACGTACTTGGAGTCAAAGGCGCAGCAGCTTTGCGCAATCTCATTTTCGTGGTGCGGGAAGATGAGATCAGAGCCACCACCATGGATGTCAAAGGTGGTGCCAAGGTACTTGCTGTTCATGGCTGAACACTCAATGTGCCAGCCAGGCCGTCCCATGCCCCATGGGGATTCCCATGCAGGCTCGCCAGGCTTGGATTGCTTCCACAGCACAAAGTCAAAAGGATTGTGCTTGGCCTTTTCCACCTCAATGCGAGCACCGGCATTGAGCTCATCAAGCTTTTGCCCCGATAAGCGTCCATACTGCTTGAAGGTGTCAATGGCAAACATGACATCGCCATTACTGGCTACATAAGCATGGCCCTTGTCAATCAGCTTTTGCGTGAGCGCGATGATGGCGTCAATGTTCTCGGTCGCACGTGGCTCGAGGTCTGGGCGCTTGATGTTGAGCTTGTCAAAATCAGCGTACATCTCACCAATGAAGTGCTCGGCTAGCTCTTGGGCGCTTACGCCCTTTTCTTGGGCGCGCTTGATGATCTTGTCATCGATATCCGTGATGTTGCGGACGTACTTGACCTCATAGCCACAGTAACGCAGGTAGCGCACAATCATGTCAAAGTTGACAAAGGTACGAGCGTGGCCGATGTGGCACAGGTCGTAGACGGTGACACCACACACATACATGCCGATTTTGCCCGGAATAAGAGGGACAAAATCCTCTTTTTGGCGTGTGATGGTATTGTGAATCTGGAGCATTTTGGGTCTCTGTAATGCCGTGCAGGCGAGAACATGTGTGAGGTCAGCTAAGTGACGTATGGCCTCAGATAGCTAAGGATGAAGCTAAGAGTGTCTATGGGCTTGCACGCAAGCACATCGAATTAGGATGAATCGATGGCCTCAGAGCTATTGCCATTGCATGGCACTAACGCCGATAAACGTCAGCTTGTTGCTGGGGGATTGGCGGCACTGTACCGCAAGCTCTGTGCTGGGGGTCAAGATAGGAGCTGCATCTTAGAGCGTATGCAAGCGTTACAATGCACTGCATGCGCTTATTTGCGGCTAACACTCTCGGCTGTGGTAATCTAAGTCCAATTAATCGCCACTGATTAGGCGCTCATTTTAGCAAGCAAGGTTTTGTAATGGTAATTTTAAAGACCAATATGGGCGATATCGTTATCGACCTGAACACCGAGAAGGCTCCTATCACCTGCGAAAACTTCCTCAAGTATGTGCGCAGCGGCCACTACAACGGCACCATTTTCCACCGTGTGATCCCTGGCTTTATGATCCAAGGCGGTGGCTTAACCCCTGACATGCAGTCCAAGCCAACCTTAGAGCCAATCAAGAATGAGGCTGATAATGGCTTAACCAATGACCGCTTAACTGTGGCCATGGCACGTACCAATGATCCACACTCTGCTACTAGCCAGTTCTTCATTAACACCGTTGACAACGACTTCTTAAACTACAACCAAGCAGAGCACAACTGGGGCTACTGCGTGTTTGGTAAGGTTGTCTCTGGTGCTGATGTGGTCTACAAGATCGAGGGCGTCAAGACTGACAACAAGCGCTTCTACCCACATCGTGATGTGCCAGTAGAGCCAGTGGTGATTGAAAGCTGCGAAGAGATCGACTCTTTGCCAGAGTCGAAGTAAGCTTTTGCGCAGATACGGTGCATCCTGCCCTTAAACAGGAGCTTGACAAGCAGCAAAAGCCGATATGCAGCGTAAGACGGAACAGCTATGTGTCAGCTATGTGTCTTGGCTGTTATCTGGCGTTTGTTGGCAAAAGGTCTGTTTTTCCCAGCAGGGAGGACTTCCCCGCAAGGAGGAGCAGACCTTATTTTTTAGCTGAGCGCAGAGCTTACTTGACATGGGGGAGTGGGCTCGCATTTGTTTTTCCTGATAAATAAGCTGTTTCTGCTGTACGCCTCTAAACGATAGCCACCGCACTGAAGCTTGAGATGGGGGCAGGCTCAGCTTTAAGGCTATCACCTTACCCTTGAGTGGTAGGCGTAAGTAAAGCCTCTCTAAGGTAAAAGCCGTATCTTAGCGGTTTGGGAAAAAGCAGCCGCAACTTATCGACATCAGCTTACCTCTCACCACGGAGACTTGTCCTTTGTCCGCTGCCGCCTCTTACATCATCGCTGATTTGCATTTGCAGGAGCAAAACCCTGAGCTATTGCAGGCCTTTAGGGATTTTGTAGGGCGCTTACACGCGGGCGATAACCTCTACATTTTGGGCGATCTCTTTAACTTCTTTGTGGGCCTTGATCCGCAAGATGTAGCGCAGCAGGTAGTGCGTGACACCTTACTCCAAGCAAAGATGCGTGGTGTAACTTGCTTTTTTCAGCACGGCAATCGTGATTTTTTGCTCACAGCTGCAGAGGCGCAGGCTCTTAATATGACCTTATTGCCTGATCTTACTGTGCGGCGTATTGCGGGGCTTAATGTGCTGCTGGCGCATGGCGATGACTTTTGTAGCAATGATGCTTCATACCAGCGCTATAAGCGCAAAGTCAGTCTGCCATGGTTGCAAGGCTTATTTCGCTGTTTGCCTTTGGCCTGTCGTCGTCGCATTGGCCATAACATTCGCAATCGCAGCGAGGCGGAGAACTTTGTCGGGCGTGATCCGGCCATTTACGGCGTGGTGGTAGACACTGTTGCGCATTACTGTAAGCTTTTGCAGAAAAGCGATGACGCACCGGTGGATGTGGTCGTTCATGGGCATATCCACGCTTTAGGGCAGTTTAAGTCAGAGGCGGGCTTTCGCTTCAGTCGTTACGTCTTAGGTGCGTGGGGGCGCTCTTTGAGCTTCTGTCTGATTGATGCTCAGAGGCAGGTAAGCTTAGTTGAGGAAAAGTTACCTTAAGTCGGGAGTAGGGCGGCGTGTTTTGTCCCGTTAAACTTTGGCTCGCCTCAGAGCTTGGTGGGTAGAGCCACCATACGACTCTTAGGTGGCTAACATTAAACGCCATAACCACCGCTCAAGTGCTTACCTAAAGGTATGCGGCTACGTTGTGGTATCCACCAAACTCTGAGCAGAGCCTAAACTTTGAGGTAGACTGCGATTTTGCTGCTCAATTTTGTCATTAAGTCGCACACACGTTAGTGCCCTTTTCTAGCTGTGCTAATATAGCCGCTAGCCAATGACTCAGGACAGAGCTGCTCGTAGGCAAGACTCCGTAGCCTACCTCCGGTTTGGGCCATTTTTCTTCGGAAAAGAGACCTCCACGCCTCTAGCTCTGTGCACCTGTGGCTCCGGAGTGCTAAAGTACACTGTAACTTTAGGATAGTGCCTAAAGCTTATCCTTGGTGTACACAGTAAACGCAGGTCTAAAGCTCTTCTGAGCGCAGGCCACTGGAATCAAATTGAGTTGAATGGAGGCGGCAACCCCTGTACTGCGTTTTACGCAGTTCATGCCTTGCCGTAATGTTGATGAGCGACAAAATCGTACATCTGACGGATGATACCTTTGAATCTGAGGTCTTAAAGTCCGATAAGCCTGTCCTGCTGGACTTCTGGGCTCCATGGTGCGGCCCTTGCCGTATGGTCGGCCCTATTCTCGATGAGCTGGCCGCTGAGCAAGACGATGTGAAGATCTGCAAGATCAACATCGACGAGCACCAACAGGTGGCTACGCAATGGAAGGTCATGAGCATTCCTACCCTGTTGGTCTTCAACAACGGCGAAATGGTTGGCCAGCACATCGGTGCCATCTCTAAGGGTGACCTCAAGGCCTTTATTGCCAACTCTTTAGGCAAGTAAAGAGCACTGCCACTTAAGAGCAGTAAGCGACGCCTTGCCGTTGCGCAGCATTGTCTGCGCGGTAATGGCGATAATGTGGGCTGGTGTTTGCTCTTGAGAACCGAGCTAAGCTAAGCTAAAAGGAGCGCCAGAGGGCGCTCTTTTAGTTTATGCCCAGCACTTCGTGCTGAAATTGCTCCCATGACAGCGCGGTGCTGCGATCCTTAGCGGAGACAATGGCGTCTTTGGCCTGCTTTGGCCACGCAATGTTAAGCTCAGGATCGTCGTAACGCACGGTGACCTCAGCGGCTGGACAATAGAAGTTATCGCACTTATAAGTCACGATAGCCGCAGCACTAAGCACTAAAAAGCCGTGTAAAAAGCCCCGTGGCAAGAACAGCTGCCGCTGATTGTCTGCACTGAGCCTAATTGCCTGATGCTGACCAAAAGTAGGTGATCCCACGCGCACGTCTACAGCCACATCCACAATCTCTCCTACGATCACGCGCACTAGTTTGGCCTGACTATGCGGATCCCTTTGGTAATGCATCCCGCGCAGTACGCCCTGATGGGAGTAGGACTGATTGTCTTGCACAAAGTGCGTGGTAAGGCCCTGCGCTTGAAACTCGGCAGCGTTATAGCTTTCGGTAAAGTACCCTCTTCGATCGGTAAAGATCTGCGTCTCGACAACGGTGAGCCCAGCGATCTCGGTGCTAATAAACTTGCAGCTCATCGCTCAACACCTTCTGTAAATACTCCTTGTAAGCCCCGTCACTAAGCGCCTCTGTGTGCGCTTGAAGTTGCTCACGGCTGATAAAGCCCTGATGGTAGGCAATCTCCTCTAAACACGCGATCTTGAGTCCTTGGCGCTTTTCTATAATCTGCACAAAGATGCTGGAGTCCATGAGGCTATCAGGCGTGCCTGCATCCAGCCACGCATTGCCGCGCAGCATTGGTACTACCGCTAAGCGCTGCTCTTGTAAGTAGAGATTGTTGAGGTCAGTAATTTCCAGCTCGCCTCGTGCCGATGGCTTTAAAGTGCGGGCCTTGGCCACAACGTCATTGGGGTAGAAGTAAAGCCCCACTGAGACAAAGTTTGACTTTGGCTGTTGTGGCTTCTCCTCAATGGAGATGGCCTCAAAGTTCTCATTAAACTCCACCACGCCAAAGCGCTGGGGGTTGGAAACGTGGTAGGCGAAAATGGTCGCTTGACTGGACTCGTTGCGATGTACCGCCGCTAGGAACTGATGGTACTGCGCCCCCATGTAGAAAATATTGTCGCCTAAGATTAGGCACACGTTATCCTGCCCAATAAAGTCAGCACCAATGAGCAGTGCTTGGGCGATACCCTCGGGCTGAGGTTGCTCGGCGTAGGCGAGCTTAAGGCCAAATTGCGAGCCGTCACCTAAAAGGTGCTCAATGTGGGGTAAATCGTGCGGAGTAGAGATGACCAGAATGTCGCGGATGCCAAACAGCATGAGGGTGGAGAGCGGGTAGTAGATCATGGGCTTGTCATACACCGCTAAGAGCTGTTTGGAGGTGGATTTGGTGAGAGGATAAAGGCGGGTGCCGCGACCACCAGCCAGTAAGATACCTTTCATGTGGCCTCCTTGGCGTGGCGCCTTAGGGGAGTTTATTACGTGGCAGCAGGTAAAGAGTGAGGGCTCAGTGCTGCTGCCACGTGGCGTGACCTTAGTGCAGGTCTTCCTTGCTCAGTACCGTAGGGCCGCTGTGCTCTAACTGCTGAGGGTAATCAAGCGAGTAGTGCAGACCACGGGACTCATGACGGCTCTGCGCTGAGCGCACAATGAGCTCTGCCACCTGTAACAGGTTACGTAACTCCAACAGATTCTTGCTGACCTTAAAGTTGGAGTAGTACTCACTCACCTCACGCTTGAGCAGGTTGATGCGGTGCATAGCACGCTCTAAGCGCTTGTTGGTGCGTACAATGCCCACATAGTCCCACATCATCAGACGCAGCTCGTGCCAGTTGTGGGTGATCACTACTTCCTCATCAGAGTCAGTCACACGGCTCTCATCCCATGCAGGAATAGCAATGCTCTCGAAGTCCTCTTGGTCATCATCGAGGTGCTTTAAGATGTTTTGCGCCGCAGCTTGACCATAGACCACGCACTCAAGCAGCGAATTGGAGGCTAAGCGATTAGCTCCATGTAAGCCGGTGTAGGCCACCTCACCAATAGCATAGAGGCCTTGGATATCAGTGCGTGCCTTGTTATCCACCATGACGCCACCACAGGTGAAGTGGGCTGCAGGGACAATAGGAATTGGTTGCTTGGTGATGTCGATGCCTACCTTTAAGCAGCGCTCGTAGATGGTAGGGAAGTGCTTTTTCACAAAATCAGCTGGCTTGTGGCTGATGTTGAGATACATGCAGTCAGCACCAGTCTTCTTCATTTCGTGGTCAATGGCGCGGGCCACGATATCGCGCGGCGCTAACTCGGCGCGCTCATCGTACTCAGGCATAAAGCGCGTGCCATCCTTTCGCTCTAAGGTGGCGCCCTCACCACGTAAAGCCTCGGTTAAGAGAAAGTTGCGGTCAGCTGCATTGTAGAGGGTAGTAGGGTGGAATTGATTAAACTCCATATTGGCTACACGGCAGCCAGCACGCCATGCCATGGCGATACCATCACCGGAGCTGACCTCAGGATTGCAGGTGTATTGGTACACCTTAGAAGCACCACCGGTGCATAAGGCGACAAAACGCGCCTTAATGGTCTCGACGTGGTCAGAGGGCTCGTTTAGCACATAGGCACCCAGCACGCGGTTACCTGGCAAGCCCAGCTTCTTGGTGGTAATGAGGTCGATCGCGTAGCGATCCTCCAAAATGGTGATGTTTGGGTTTTCTCGTGCCCGCTGCACTAAAGTCTCTTGAATGGAGCGACCGGTGTGATCTTCAGCGTGGAAGATACGACGGTGCGAGTGGCCACCCTCACGGTGCAGGTGGTAAGGCGACTGCTCAGGGCCAGCTGGTTCCTCTTTCATGTCAAAAGGCACACCGGCATCAATCAGCCATTGAATGGAATCATGGGCATGCTCGGCAACATAGCGCACCACCTTTTCATCGCAAATGAAAGCGCCTGCAATGCAGGTATCTTTGATGTGAGCTTCGATGGAGTCCTGATCGTCTTTGATGTTATAAACGCCAGCGATGCCGCCTTGGGCGTAGTTGGTGGAGCCTGCGCAGGCATCAGCCTTAGACAGCACGATTACTTTGGCCTTTTGGGCAATCCCCAATGCTAAGGTGAGTCCAGCTGCACCACTACCAATGATGAGGCAGTCTGTTGTGTAATCCATGATTGTGCCTTCGTGAGTCTGAGGAAACGTTAATCTGAGGAAAGAGAATGGAGCAGCAAGCAGCGTCAGAGGTAGCAATCTATGCTTGAGCGTGATCTTGGCTCCACTGCCGCTTGCACCCTGTAAGCTCATCGCACAGCGCAGCAGGCTGAGGCTGATGTCAGCGCTGCTCTAGGATTGGGCAGTAAACTTAATCCTACTCTAGACTTAGGCTTTTGCAAGTTACATCGTAAATGTGGGCTGTATTTATCTGGCCTCGTGCTCTCAGGTGCACCGTCAATGTGCGTAATGTTGCGCACAGAGGCAATACCTTTCGTGTGGCGCGGTGTGTGCGCGGCACTACGGCAGTGGTCATACAAGAGCACAGTGTCCTTGCTATATGTCGTAGCTGTCTCTTATACACATCTCCGAGCCCACGAGACCTCCGG
>JAHLFE010000097.1 GCA_018884035.1 Candidatus Anaerobiospirillum pullicola | reverse complement strand
TGACTCAGGCCCACTACGACCTCGTTCGCGCTATGGGGCAAGAGTGGCAAATGATGTACGATGAGGACTACATTCGGAGTAAAATCAAGCTGTAGAAGCTGCAGGGCCAAAACACAAGGCTCGTAATGGGGGTAATTAGCAGCAATGCTCTGCTCTACGTGCTATATGGCGTGGTTAGCCTATGCTAACTTTTTTTTTAGTCATAAAAAGATGCAAGGAAAATTCCAGGTATTTGCTGCCCAGTCACGGATGAATAGCTGTTCCCGCAAATTTTTCCGAATCCCCGTGAGCGAACAACTCCGCCAAGGTAAGACATAAGGAGGTTTTGCCCATGCGACGCGGGCGCGAAATAAAGACACGGGAAAAGTCAGTGACCAGCGAATCGAGCATAGCAGTCTTGTCCACAAAGAAAAGATTTCGCTGGCGAATGGAGTCCCAACTAGGAACTCCCAGCGGAAATTTGCGTAGCGGATACTGGACTAATTCACTAGGTTCCATAGCCTAAACTCCTGTCTGCATGCTGACTAAACATCACCAGCAGGGGCAAACAGAAGTGGGCGTTTTCCCCATGTGTGAGCACAGCTCATTGTCATTAACCTACCTTAGAGATACGTCGCGCTTGCGACGCTTGCTACGCCCTATCATGTTTATGCCTCAATGGGCTTAACCCACCTTAAAGACCGATTTTAAGCCCATAGAATAGATAGGGGCAAACGCTCTCAAACAGCATGGAACAGCATGGAACAGCATGGTTTGCGCATCCGTGCTCACAAGTGATGCTCTGCAGTGCAATATTAGCATGTTGCTCGCCATGTCTCATGTCTGTTGTGCTGCCGCCATCACCACGCAACTGATGGTGTAAAGCTGTTTCTGCTTTACCCCTCTCAACGATAGCCACCACACTGAAGCTTGACATGGAAGCACGCTCAGCTTGAAGGTTAGCGCCTTACCCTTAAGTGGTAGTCGTAAGTAGATCACCGCTGAGGTAAAAGCCGTATCTTCGCGGTTGGGGAAAAATCAGCTGCAACTTTTCGACATCAGCGTCAGGCGCAGCTCCTGCCTTTTCTGCCCTGAGTACTTGCTGCGTAATGGGCGCTTGCCATATCGCGCTTAGAGTAGATATCAGTCTCAATACACGGCAACACTACGTATTTGCCCACGCATCAGTTACAATATTGCGGTTACGCTTCCTCAGGGCTACCGCCAACGGCCGTGGCCACCTCGCTTAAGTAAGACCAATAACAAGGCTATGACAGCAGTTATGGGCCCTGTTAGTGCTTAGCTTAAGCTGAGATCTTTGGAGGTCGCAAGCAGCAACGGCTCCATAGCGGCAGTAGTGGCAGTGTGAACTATGAGCGTCTCTCGGCTCACAACTTTTTGCGCCACTGACGCCACTCCCGCCACTGACGCCACTCCCAACAACTCCCCTTGATGCTAAACCACTCCCCTCAAAGTTTTTCCGCGCTGTGTTTTCCACATGCCACTGACGTGCTGCTTTGCGCGCACTTTTTCCTTGTTTGGTTCCTCTTATGGCAAATACTTCTGTCACACCGGCAAATCATAAGGCTATGGGGCGTACCCGTGCTCAAGCCGTTGCCTCTGCACCTGTTTTGCACCAATTACTTAAGCTGCTGCCTGCACGCTACGCTCGTCACTACCACGAAATCCTCTTAAAAACCGCTCCAAAATGGTTTGTAAAGCAGTGCGCTTTCTCCTTTAAAGGCTATGACTTAGATCAACAGTTCTCAGCCTCGCGCAAACTATTGATAGACCAAAACGCACAGCACGCTATTACCTCTCTCTTTTCAGCGGCACCGTTACTGTTTAACGAGCGCATCTTCCATGATGATCCCCTCGTGCAAACAGCGGACGATGCAAAAGAACCATACGCAGTAAATTTCGTATTAGGCTTAGAGTTCCTGCAAGCAGCACTGTTTTGCCTGCTTCACGACGAGTTTTCAGCGCTCAATGAGTTGTGCGCAAGCGTCGACTCTACAGCCCTTGATGCCCTCAACAATGCGCGTGAGCTGCCTTTTGGCCACCTCCACGGTGAGGCCTTACGCCATAGCCAAGATTACGCCCTCATTGTGCGCAATCTCTCGCTATTGGCCGTCAAGCTCTATTACGCCTCCCACGCCAGCCTGCGCTTAGAGTTTATTTTGGGCCTGCTCCTGAGTGAACAGGGTGATAAGAAACAAGCGGCGCGCTTCTTAAGCCACGCCTGCAAGCGCTATGAGGCCCTGCAGCTGCGTGATCCGGAGCATTTCCATCACTTTGTCCGCACTAACGTCGATGAAGTCTACTTTAGCGATAGTGGCCATGCGCTGATCAACACCTTTAGTCCTTATAAGGTTATTTACGATGCCGCCCCATCTGAAACCGTCTTAGAGCTGGTGCGCACTCTGGTCAAAGGTGACAAAAAGGGCAAAGTCGATCCGCATCAATGTGTTTTTGATGACATGCCAGCGGCCGCCTTACTCGGTGACGCGGCCGTTTCCAGTATCAAAAAAAGCGCGCAAGAGGCGCTTGCTACCTTGGCAAAGGGTTCTAAGCAGTACAAAGATGCGAAGCAAGTCTTAGCTGCATTTGACGCCGCGCGTAAGGATAAAAGCCTTGCTGCCACCACGGCCTTTGCCCAATGTGGCATTGGCGGTGATGCCGACGCCGCTCTGTCGTTACATGAGATTAAGCAGCGCTTAGAGCAAGCCAAAGCGCAAGTCGAAGAAAAGCTGCAGCGTAAGCAGCACACTGTCGTCGGTAAGATCAACACCCTCTTTGTTGATGACACGATCGCCCAAGAGATTAAAGATAGCTACCCACACGGCTTTGATCTCAGCTCCAGCAACCAGCTGCAGCAGAGCCAGCAGTACACTTACTTTGAAGAGCTGTTACCAGCGCAAGCTTACAGCGCGCAGCAATTAGAGGACGTGGCTTACGACGAGTATGCGGCCATGTATGCGCACGCTCAGCAGCTCCTCTACACCTTAAACAGCTCTGTACAGACAACGGTACAGCTGCCAGCCGTGCGCTTAGTGGACAACCAATGGCAGCGCGACGCTAGTCTTATGCATGGCGGTATGGGCTGGTCCTTTGCCCATATGGCGCACGAATTTCTCTCGATCTACGCCTATCCACGCCACCTGCCAGATAATGTGTTCAACTCATTCATGTGGGAAAACCCACAGCGTGCGTATGATGGCAGCGCGGAAAACAGATTACGTGTGGGCCTTGCCATGATGTTTGGCCCCAGCGGTGAGCTGTGGATGCTCAACCCGCGCCATCTCAATAAGAAGCAGAAAGGGCGACCAGAAGACAAGACCAAGATGGAGTTCAATGGCTTTGCCCCTGGTGAGCTTACTTTCCACAATTTAGCCGACAGTTATGCTGCCAATTCCCGTGGCGGTATCGTGGTGCCACTGTCGCTGTTAAGCCCAACGCGTCTTTTCCATTACCAGTATGCGTATATGGAGCGCCTGCTGCGCAATCGCTATAGCCTCGTGGCTAAGGACTACCCACAGATCCTGTCGCATGTCATCGCCATTACCCAAGACGTCCTCTTATTCAGTATGGAGCAGGATGATGAGCAAATTTTAGATAAGCACAGCATCTTCCGCTCGACTATCGAAAATGCTCTCTGCCTCAAACTGCGTGCCTATGTCGAAGGAGTGAAGCGTAAGTCCGATTACGCGGCGTCACTGTTAGTGCAGGGCGCGACTACCTCTGAGGTCGTAGCCTTTGTCAAGCAGCTGTATGAGACCTACATGCGCTTAGGGCCACAAGAACAAGAGCGCTTAGCTCTATCTGCTGCTGACGCTGATGCCAGTGCTAGCACCGAGGCAGCAGTCACTAAGACCCAAGGTACGGGTAAGATCCAAGGTACGGGTAAGACCCAAGGTACGGGCTCGGCTGAAGATAGTGATCAGGAAGATTTCGATCTCAAGGCCAGAAAGCAGCGTTGGGCTTCCTTTGAGCTGATGCGCAACCACTTGCAGGTGGCCATGCTCGCTTATAGCCTGCACTTCCTCCGACACCAAGACTTGCTCGAACAAGTCAAGTGCTCTAACGCTACGGGTGCCTTAAAAGTACAGCCTACGCTTGATCACCTGATTGTTGATCACAAGACCTTTAACTTCTCTGCCCAAGGCAAGACTGGTGATACTTCAGAAAAGAAGCTGCTGCGCCAAAACGATGCGGAAAAGGTCTTCTCTGCACTTGCTATCTACGACTTTGATGAGCAGATGATTCTGCTCATTCCACGTGCGGACAAGCATGATGTGCTCTCGCCTTTTGACAATGTGCGTCTGCTGCAGGACTTTGGTTACACCTTTGAGTCGGTCATTACTGAAGATCCAACCGCCTACATGTCCCGTGAGATCTTTGCCTTCCAGCAGTTCTATGACAACGACACCATTGACCTTGAAGAGGAGCAGCGCACTAAGGCCCATAAGCCATTCTTAGAGGGCGGTCGCTTCTTCTCGCAGCAAGCGCAAGATCATGCCGCCGAGATCGGTGCGAGCATCCCGCATCACAGCAACTTCCCATGCTTTAATTTGATGATGTCGCGGGAGGGGCTCTCGCCACGCTTCCAAGCGCGCTTAAAGCAGTGCCCGCTTAAGGTCTTAAACGCCTTAGGTCAGAGCTACAATCGCCAACTGTTTCAGGACTTAACGCCTGAGGAACAGGTGCAATTTGTCAAGTTTGCTCCAGCTTTTGCGTGGTTCTTACAGTCGCTGCGTGCGGCGATTGGCCTGTCGTGTGCGCCATGGCTCATTAGCAGTATCTCCTTTGTGGAGACGAATAAGGAGCTGAGCAATGTGGCAGAGCAGTTCCGCACCTTAATGCCAAATATGGAGCTGTTAGACTGGCCAAACTCCTATCGTCACGCCTATGGCCCATACTACAAGGTGTACAACTTCCGCGAAAATGGTGGGGCGAATACAGCCTCCTACATGCAGGCCTTTGGCCCTGGTATTGGCACGCAGGAAGAGGCCCTGCAAAAGGCCCAGCAGGCGATGCAAAACGACTTTGTCTTAAAGCAGCTGCGTGAGGACGATACCCTCTTTTACATGGAGTTTAAGTCCTTACCGACCTTCCTCTTCTGCTTGCATTTACAAGAGCGGGCGGGCAATGTCTCTGACCTCTATCGTGAGTTTGCATATGGCTGTAATGCTGCTAAGCGGCAAACTGAGAGTCAGCACTATCTTGAGCTGACGCAAACGCAGCGGCACAAGTGGCGTCAGGACGTGATTTACGGTCGCACCTGTGCTTTACCGCTTTTAACGTACTTTACTCAAGAGCAGTGGGGCATTGATGACGGCTGGGATCTGACTCGTCGTACTGCTGATGTGCTGCGCTCACGCCAGCAGGCGCTGAGCTCGGGCAAGGTGGTACCGCTGTCGAATATTGAGCGTGACCTCAACTTATGCCAAGAGGCCTTACAAGAGACCATGCAGGCGGCCAAGAAGAACAAGGTCACCATGGATCTGGAGACCTCAGAGGTGGCCTTACGGGAGCGTCAAGCGCGCTATGAGGAGCAGGAAGCGTGGAGTGCGGAGTGCTTACCGCCACCTGAGCCTTTAGAGCTTGAGTTTATCTTTAATGGCCTGAGTGATCAGGACTTTATGGATCGCTACCACTATGCGGCGGGCTTTATGGTGATACCGCTACCGGAGGCGCTGCGCTTGCCTGAGGGGGTAAGTGTTGATCCTAAGTTACCGTCGGCTGCATTTAGTGCGGAGCAATTAAAGCTCATTGACCGTTTGATGATTGAGACGCGCCGTTATCTGAACGATCCGATCATTTCCACTAATACGAAGTTAGGCGAGGTGGAGATTGATTGCGTGGGTGTGGCTGTAGGCACTGAGTGTTTATATCTTGATCTCTTGATTTGGGAGCAAGCGCGTTTACGTGACACCTTACGTGGTTTACGGCAGGTGCCGGTGTTTAAGGAATTGCAGATTGAGGAGATGTACCTGCACTATGGCCGTGGTCATGACCTATTTCCTCTGTAAGCGCTCTTAAGAGCCGGAGGTGTTTGCGTTTTTTCTTCTTGCTTTTGAGGTCGTGTTTGAAGGGGCGAGGGCCTTAGGTCCTCGTCTAGGGTCAAGGGACTGAAAGTCCCTGCGGGTGCAGGGCAGAGCCCTTCTGGGGAGCGTGAGGGGCTAGCCCCTCACATTGCTCTACCTGTGAGTCAGCGCAGTGAGGGTGATCACCTCACCGGCTATACTCACCTTAAAAAAACCGAGCACCAAGAGAAAAACCACCGCAAGCACCATGTTGTTGCTTTTGCTGTTGATTCCCCGCGCGGCCTAACAGCTTCTTGCTAGCGAATTTTTAACATGCTCAAAAACACTCTGCTCTTAAACCGCTTACTGCAGCGCCTGCCTCTCTTAAAAAGCGATCGCATGCACTGGTTAGAGCTCCTGCAAAATAACGTCGCTATCTGCCCTGCCTTCTTAGGAGGTATCGACGCTAAAGCTATGACCTCCCCTCTGCCTGCTAGTCTAGAGATGCTCGACGATCAGCTTCTCGACTACACCCAGCGCTTTAACCGCCCAACCGGTGAGGTCTTCTTAAGCACCGATCGCAGCCCTCAAGGTAGTTACGCCTTTTGCGAAAACTTTATTTATGAGGCTGTGCTGCAATGCTGCACTAACGCCGAATTGCGTAACGAGAGCAAGGGCCTTAATGCAGGCAAGCCTCTTTATAAACAAGAGCACATCGCCTATATCTCCCGCCTCAATCAGGTCGTGGACGCCTTAAAGCAGTTTTTTGACTTTGAAAAAGCTGGCCTCGACACCAGCATCTCTAAATTGCTGCCAATGGCGTGGATCGATACCCAAGATCCTGACTCGTGCCACCTCTGCCTTAACAGCTCGCGTGTCACCCAAAACTCTAAAGAATTCCTCTCCACCGATGCCTTGACTGACGCCCAATATTCGCTGACGCAAGATACTTCGTTTGCTGAGGCGATACAGTACGGTACTGTTATAGCTTACAATCCAGACAAGCTCGTTACTAATGTTGAGAGCTGGTCCAACAACTTCCAAGAGGACTGCCTGTATTGGCATATGGTAAGTACAGGTGAACCTTACCAAAACGATGAATTTGTGAGCACAGAGAAGCAAGAGGATAGATTCACTTCCATCTCCCACTTGCAAGAGTTGGATCTGATTAGCATCGCGGGCTTAACGCCATATGCGCGTAAGCATACTGACGACCTGCAAAGAGCCTTGCAGACGCTGCTCTCGCTGCTCTTAGAGGGCTATGTCTACCACTACAGCCACCCTTATGCCCGTCTTTTACACCACCTCTTTATCCAAAAGGACAGCATTAACGCACAATTGCTGCCGTTAAACCTCCGCTTGCAACTGCCTGCGGTCTATCAAACGCTGCGTGAGCTGAGCGTCTACCTGCCATTTGACTATCGCTTGCAGCTTTTAAGCATGCTCGCCGCGCACTTTTTGGGGCACAACCACACCGCGCTGCGCCATGCCCAGCGCTCGCAAGTGCTGGAGACGCAAGCGCTGCAGGCCTTTAAGCGCTTAAACGAGAAGATCGGTAAGTTCGGTGACACCGATCCGCGTCAATTGGCCTTAGGCTTTGAGCAGTTAAACGTGGGTAGCCCTTACGCTGCTGGCCCCTTAGAGGGTCACTGGTACGAGCAAACCGATGCCTTTTCCTATGGCTATAACAAGCTCAAGAGCTTTAACCTCATCGAGCGGTACTGGCAAAAGGGCCAGTACCGTATGCAGCACGAGCTGCATGACCTCGCTGCCGTTAACAACATTCCGTTCTCGGCCATGCTGCAGATGCCAGAGGCTCTGCGTGCCTACAGCATCAACTCGCCAGTTGCCCTAGAGTTTGATGATGGCAGCGAAAACTTTGTGGCAGAATATGACACCTCAGCCGTCAAATACGAGGAAGAGGAAGAAGACGAGTACTCGTCCATCATTGACCTGCTCAGAAATCACGTCAAAAACTACGCTCAAGAACTCGCTGATCAAGATGACGATGACGACGATTGGGATAGCGATGATGACGATGACGAGGATGAGGACTACTGGGATTACGACGACGATGACGATGATGATGATGATGGCGACGACATGGCCGGTCATGACTACGAGTTCTATGACACCGAAATCGGCTTCCTCGACAACGGCCCGTACACCCAAAACTTCTATGCTCTAGGTGATATCGCTGAGGCTTACCTCACCAACTTTGATCGCCGTGAGATCCTCTTTGCTAAGAGCTGCAACCGTCACGGTGTGGAAACCAAGCACGTGCCGCTGGTAGCAAGCGAATTCGCTCCGCCTTTTGAGGTGGAAGAGACTCCAGCCATCAATCGTCTGGAGCGCTTCCAAGATGATGGCCGCCAACGCCTTGAGGGCTATATCAAGTTCCTCTATGACCGTCACTACCAGTCGCTGCCTAACCAGATGCCGCTGTTTAGCACCAATTGGGAAGATTGGAGCCTGACCTTAAAGTACATCTGGCCAGAGAACGAAGTCGACCACTACCGCTACCTGAAGAACCCTGATTACGATAAGGGGCAGGATTTCCACCTCCTGTGGCAAGAACACCTCAAGTATATGCGCAGTACGGCGTGGCATATTCGTCAGGCCGTGACCACGGGTAAGCTCTATACTGCTATTGATTTCTCGCAGGAAGATCGCGACGATACCACGCGCTACTGCAAGGGCCCACGCTGGTCGATCAAAAACAGTGAGTTCTTAATGGTCGATCACAACCGTTCGCATGCGGTGACCATGACCTCGCTGTTGCAACACCTGCGCTATAGCCTCTATCCGCAGATCACCCGCTCCATGCTGCAAGAGTACGAGCACCGTTACTTTACGGCGCTGCCTGACATGCCAGCTGAAGTAGCTGCTCAAGAGCAGGCTGCCTTTGCCGCCATCTCGGCGCAGAGTGCAGGCCAAGCTGCAGCTGCCGCAGCCGCTGATAGCGCAGCAAACGTCGCTCCTGTAAGTGATGCTGATGCAGCCTTATGGTTAGAGCTGGAGGCGCTTAAGAGTCTGGTGTTAGCCAAGCTGCAGCTGCCTGCAAGCTTACCAATGCGTAACAGCGCTCCGGTGCCTTACCCATTTGCCGACGGCGCGGGCCGCACCTATGAGATGCTCTCGCTGCACCTTGCACAGTACCTTGCCCTGTACTTAGACATCATTGTGCAGTCTACCGAAGAGCAGACGCTGAACAATTTTGTCTTGCAGACCTGCATCCCAACTCTGTCTTTAATCCACGCTGCAACCTCGCTTGAGCACATGCTCTACCACAATCGCTACCTTGAGCGCATGGTGTTAGATCAGGACAGCGAGCAGCGCTTATTTAAGGACGACTTAGGTCGCTTAATGCAGGTGGCGGTGTACAAGGAGCAGTTAGGCAAGTCTCTGCCTGAGATCGTGGCCGCCTTACGCACGCTCGTAGAGTCTGAGGAGCAATTTGCCCACACGCCAGTAACGCCTGAGGAGTACGCACAGCTCTTTGGGGAGTGCGACCTTGAGCATAATGAGGCTTTACAGCGCCTCTTTAACACCCAAAAGGACGCACCTGCGGAGTATCTTGACTCCTATCACGATCGCAGCCGCGTCAGCGCGCACGACCTGTGGCTTATCAAGGTGCTCTATAGCAGCCAAATCCTCTTTGCCTCGGTGTTAAAGCCATCGTTTAAGCAGACCATGGAGCTGCTGCCAACGCTGTGGGAGCACTTTGTCACGGACTTTGCGCAAGCGATTAATGCCTTTAGCGCCCGTATGGAGTCGCCACTGTGGAGTGAGACCTTATCCCGCTCGTTAAGCTTAGGCTTTGAGCACATGGCAGCCTACTTCTGGTACAGCTTCTTAGGTAAGCCATGGTTAAACCCACGCTTAGAGCGTGAATTTACTGGCTACTTACCGCTGGATCGCGACTACGTGGATATGGTGGAGCGTGGTAAGTGCTACCCATT
Source organism: Candidatus Anaerobiospirillum pullicola (assembly GCA_018884035.1). GTDB lineage: Bacteria > Pseudomonadota > Gammaproteobacteria > Enterobacterales > Succinivibrionaceae > Anaerobiospirillum > Anaerobiospirillum pullicola. The sequence goes on along the minus strand of JAHLFE010000097.1, from coordinate 12,497 downwards.
GTGGCAGTATGACGATGCCACCGGTCAGCACCAGATCTCGCTCTTTACCCACTTAAACGGTATCGAGTCACCACTGCAAGCGTGGGTGTTAGACCACCTCTCCTTCTACTTCTTCCGTGCACAAGGCGCCTTAACGCAGTGGCCGCTGAACAACATGCTGCACCTGAGCTTAGACGCCATGATCGAGCCGCAAGAGTTCTTGGTAGCAGGACAGAATACCGCGCAGCAGCCACTGTATCTGTCTCCTGTGCAGCTCTTTGTCGCGGGTAGCAAGCTCTCAGCGGCGCAAGAGGAGCTCTTAGAGCGCTATGCCGTGGCCGATGCGGTCTTCCATAAGCCACTGCAGTTTAGCTTTGATGGCATGAGCGAAGAGCAAACTGAGATCTTTGTCGCGGCTGCAGAGAATAAGCGCCACAGCGCCAAGCACATCATTGGCTTAGGCCAAAAGGGACAGCTGGCCTTTAAGTTAGGGCTCAATCCGGCTTTAACTGGCCAGAGCTTCTTAAAAGCAGGTGTCCATGCCGCTAATGGTACGGCGCGTATCAGCTACGATGCCTTAAACCCAGAGCAGAGCACGCAGTCCTTAAGCGCGAGCAACGGTATGGGCGGCGCTTCGTGGACGCAACAATTGCGCGCGGCGGGCAGCGGCAATGCCATGGACAGCAAGAGTGAGCTTAGCCTCAAGCTTGATAGCACGGCAAACAAGATCATGGATGCGATGCGCGGCGTGGTTAACCCTGTCTTAGGTGAGCACTTCTTAAGTGCTTACGTCCATGAGCAGTTTGACTGCCCTGAGCTGACGGTAGTGGTGTACTGCCCTAACTTCAGCCTGCGCGAGCGTCATGAGCACTTAAGTGACTTGCTGCGTCATTACTTACAGGCTTTAGTGGGCCCTAGCTTCATGTACCACTTCATGGCGCGGTTGTACTTTATCTCCAGTAAGGAGGCTTACGACCAGTTTGCCGCTTTAAGCCAGCCATTTGCGTACTCGCCTGTCATTGGCACCATGGCATATGACTATGAGCACAGCATGATGGTGCCAGCCAATGAGCCAATCCATGGTAATGCCCAGAGCAAGGAATCCCCATGGAAGCACAGCTACCCTGTGGAGCGCTTTGGTCAGAAACTCGAAAGTGCCCAGCTCAAGGCGCAAAACGACAGTGGTGCGGTGAGCACGGTAAATGGTCTCAAGGACACGTGGGCCCTGTTTAATGCCAACCAGTTCTTTGTGACGCTGCCGCTTAATGCGTGGCCACAGCTGGTGTCGTACTTAAAGCCTGCGGACATGGATTTACGCAACGTCAACTATGAGGTGGCGTACTCCGGTAACCTCGTACCGTTGACCAATGTCTTAGACTCGATTAGCAACTCCAAGGGCCGTAAGAGCTTGCTCGCGACCTTAGAGCAAGTGAAAAAGGACACTGGCGGCAACGGTGGTGGCGGCAACAAGAAAAAGAAGAACAAGGGTAAGAACAAGGCTAAACCGCAAACGCGCGAGGTGGCAGGCATCATGGGCAGCGATGTCGTGAGCGACAAGCTGCAAACGGTGCAGGTCAAACTCGATGATGTAGCCACACTTGATTACCAGCAGCTGCAGACGGTAAAGGCGCAGCGGCTTTATGAGCAAGCGCTGCTTACGCCGCTGTGGGGTGAGGTGCCAACAACGGTTGTTGTGCCTTACATGGACACGATTTGCGGTATTAGCACGTGCTGGCCGCTCATTAAGCCTGTGGATGAGCACACGGATGAGAGCTTACCGTTTAGCTTAGAGCCTCAGGACTACCTGCGCTCATTAGGTGCTTACGCTCACTCAGTAGTGATTCCGGTACCGGAGAAGTGGCAGGTAAGCAACTTAAAGGAGGAGCAGGACAAGCTGGTGCTGCTGGCGAGTATGACCGAGAATTTAGCGCACAGCTTAAAGCAGTTCATTAAGGCGCGTGATGCGATTGATACCGTAAGCGTAGTGGGTTATGCCTACGGTGCGGCGTATCTGTACTTTGATGTGATTTGCTGGGATGACAAGGCCGGTACGCAATTACTGCGTGACTTCTTTGTGCAAGAGCAAGGCACGTATCGCAACATTCCTTACGGCTGCTTGACGCATGAGATGCGCCTTGTGAACACGCCAGAGATCAAGCACGAGCTGTACGATAACTACGCAGTGCTGGATTAAGCCAGCATAGGGGGCTTAGGGCTTAGCCTTAAGCCTATGTTGTTAGGGGCGAAAGCCCCTAACAATGCGTAATGCGAGCTGTGCTTACCCTAAGGAAAAGGGGGATTTCATAAGTGACGGCTGCAAGGTTAAATTAGGGTACGCCCCTCACCTCGAGATAAATGGTGCAGGTGAGTCTGAGCCTATCTTAAAGTGGGTTCCTCATGCTTGCCTTAAACTCCGTTATCTATTAAGTCAGTCCTAAGAAGCAGTGCCAACTTGCACAGACAGGTGAGAGGCACTGCCTCTTTTACGGAGCTACTCCCTAATTTCACTCACATTGCTCCTCAACCTCCACGTTTCTTCTTCTTCTTCTTCTTCATTCTTCTTTGGTTTCTCCCCATGCCGCGCACGCGCTTAGGTCGCGCTCTTTTGCGCACCTCCCCAGTCTCTACACCCCCATCCTCCCCATCCCCACTAACCAATTCTGCTACCACAGCCCCCGCTCCAAGCACCACCACCACAACAACAACTACCACCCCGCACGCTATTGCCAATACCTCTGTCTCTAAAAACTCACGCGTGTCCGTGCACAATAAAGCAAAAAAAGACAGTGCTACCAGTAATAGGGTATTACGTAAAAAAGGTGCACCTCGCGGCTTAGCTGTAGCTCAGGCACGTGGTAGCGCGCAGACGTTAGCAGCGCCCGCCCCCGTAAGCGTCGCAAGCGCGGGTGGCCTAAGTGCAGGCATCCGCACGTACATGCTGCCGCTACTTTCTGAGTGGACAGCTTGCTTGTTTTGGCGTACCCAAGCTGGGCTAGCCACGTCACCTGAGCAGCAACAGGGGATGTATGCTCAGCTGTGGTCACTGCTACAGCCCGTTATCGCTACAGCCTCGGATTCTGACCATAATGGGCCGCTTTTTATTGAAGGGGCGCATGCTTTAGTGCGGGCGGTAGTAGCACTGGGAGATACTGGTGCCGCTGAAGCAGGGCAGGGGGCTATTACGGCCTTGGAGCAGGGGGCTCTTACAGAGTTTTCCTCGGTGGGGGATAGTGTTAATGCTGACGCTCAAGGTGCCGGTACCGATGTCGGTAGCGGCGTTGACGCAAGTAAGGTGAGTAGGGATGGTCTTAGTGGTCTTAGTGGTAGGAGCATTACTGTCTCTACAAACACTAAGTGCAGCACCATTCAATGCTCTGAGATAACATCCCTTACCGCCACCACCACTACACCTGCACCTACACCATTAGGAGCACCAACATCAGCTCCATGCACAGCACCTTTAGCTGTGGCAGGAGTAGGGATAGAGAGAGCTAGTGCCGCTACACCATTAGCAGAGACAAGGGGGGAAACTGTAGCCGCTGCTGGAGCGGTATCAGCAATCAAGAGCACCCTCAGGGTAGCCTCCGCTGGAGCTCTGCAGCGCGCACGTCTCTGTGGGGCTATGGGCTTAATGGCACAAGAGAGTAGGGAGTATGGTGCCTCTCATGGTGGCAGCACGGTAGTGTGGCTACATGAGATGCTACAGGGGGCAGACAGTGGTCTCACTCATGGAGCCAGTAGTGATGTCCTGAGGGATAGCCACAATGGCAGCGCCAGCAGTGATGTAAGTGCTAGTGCTTTTGCGGGCGGTAGTAAAGACAGAAGTGACACAGAGAATGGGTCTGGACGTTACCCTGAGAAACCAGATGCTAAGTACAAGGCACAGGCCCTAACTGCAGGCTCTAAGCGTAGTGGTGTTAGTGGGGTAGAGTGGAGCGCAGTGAGTAGCGTTAGCGCTAGCGCCAGTGCTTCGCTTCCACAGGCTACTAAGGCCGTGGTAACCACTCAAGCCCCTAGTAAGGACGCACTTAAAGCTGCTCTTAGTACTGCTACCACTGCGGCCTCTGCCTGTGCTCACATCACCACAGCCGCAAACAGCAGTCATGTCACCAATGCCACAGGTGCTGCCACAGTAGCGCCATATCTGCTGTCATTGCCTCCAGAGGCCATACCTGCTTTTAGCACTGCTACATGGCAAGAGCTCTATACCCTCTTAGGCTATGCCTTAAGCCATGACTCCACTAACTTTAGGGTCACGTCCCTAAGGGCTATCATCGCCGCGATTCTGAAGTTAGAGGAAGCACACTTCTATGCTGAGCGGGCTCTGTTCTTAGCGACACGCAGTGATTTAAGTAGAGAGGGCTGGTTAGCCGTCTTGCAAGCTGCCACGCAGAAAAAGGGCGGGCGCTCTGACATCCTCACTAATAGCTGGTTCTTAGGGCAGGTAGAGTCATTTTATCGGGAATATGTGGGGCGTGAGCTGCTAGTGCGCTCTGGCTCTGCCTCTTCCCCTAGCGCTGCCCCAGCCACAGTAAATGTCTCTGCCGCTCTCTCTAATGCTGATTCATCATCATCATCATCATCGCGGCTCTCTAAAGTCAGGGCGAAAGCTGCACTCAGTGAGGCATGGGCATTAGAACACAGCACAGGAGCAGCACCTATCTCTAGTACGGCAGAGGCTGCGGCAGCTGCCAACACCAGAGCAGCGCCCGCCCCGCAGAGAGGAACTGCAACTGCCACCATCGTCTTAGCACCACAGCTTAAGACTGTGCCAGCCCAAGCACATGAGCTCTCGGTACAGGACGCTTTGGCACAAGCGGCACTGGCAGATAATGCAAGGGGAAGACAGCTTTTAGCTAGGCTGCAAGCAGCCTCGTGGCCACAGCTGCGCCTTGAGCAATGGGCAGAGGCCTTAGCGCAAGAGAGCATGTGGCTTTTGCAGGTAGTAAAAGCACTACTTGCGGGACAGCAAAACCACGAGCAAGGGCACGACACCATACGTGTATCTTATAGGGAGAGTTTGAGTAGAGCTGCCAGCGCAGAGAATAGAGGGAGCGCGGCGAGTACAGCTCTGCTGTCAGTAGGTGTGCCTCAGCTTGAGGCTATAACCCTCACACCGGCAGCAGGTGGTAGCGCCAACGGAACTAACGCTTGCGTCTCTACAGCGCGAGATAACGCTAGTGCTGACAGTGATCTTTTAGACGCTGCTTCTGCAGTCTCTGCTGTCTTACCTGATGCTGACAGCACTGCTGCCTGTGCTGTCACTGATGCAGCTGATGATGATGATGATGATGATGCGGCTCATGCGGTAGCCACAGACAGCGCGGCGCATTACCATCTCAGTGTAGCAGTGTATAACGCCCTAGAACAGAGCCAGATACTTCTGCTGCCACTGCGCTCATACTCCTATACCTACCCCGATACCCCACCGGTGCCGTTAAAGATCATGGCGGTTTGGGAAGGAGCAAGCACTGACTCCACAGAGATTAATGCAGCTGGCGCTGTCACTGCTACTGGTAGTGCTATTACTAAGGAAGCAGCCTCAGCAGCGGGTAAGGGCGTTGTCCCTCAGGGCGCTGCTGTTACGACCTCGTTAAAAGCTGGAGCTGGTAATGTGGTAAGGGCGCAAGCTGCTCTTGCTGGGTCTATGCGTCACGCTAACCTCGAGCAGGCTGTGGCTTTTCACCAGATTACAGGTGGTACTTCAGTGCCTGCTTATGCCGCTTCCACCGAGAACACGGTAACAGCCACTGCTGGTAGTAATGGTGTTGTCAGCGTAGCAGAGACGGCATCACTTGCGCCTCTTGTGCATGCAACCGCAAACTCTCCCGCATCAGCAGAGGTGGCTGCTGCTTCAGCTTCTGCCGCTACCGATGCCTCGGCTGTAGATCTGTCACAGGAAGCACTTTCTTCCCCTGATACTGTAGAGAGTGGACTGCTCGCCAAGAGCAGCCCACGCCTGCTGCAATGGTGGCAAGACAAGGGACAAAAGAAGCAGCGTCTCAGCTCCTATGAGAGCCTAGTGCGCTGGGGCCCACAGTTTAACCTTGTAGTCTATGCCCCTAAGCTAGAGGAGGCGCTAAGACAAGGTCGTGCACACGATGCCAATCTCGCTGCTGATGCGCGCAAGGCTCTGCGATCATACTTATGTCAGAGAGTGGGGCCTGCTTTTGTTCGCTATGGTCTGGCATCGCTGCAGCTTGTGCATGACAGCTCTGAGCTCATGAGCCTCAGGCTCTATCAGGTGCAAGTCTACGCTGCCCTGAATGCTGCCTCAGGAGCTGAGGCAGGAACCAAGACAGAGACAGTATGGGGACATGCTGGAGACTCTAGCTTAGCAGAGCTCTGTGTGGCCAGTGGTATGAGCTTACGCTCCTTTGCGCGCCTAGAGCTCTTACAGCTGACGCAGCCCCTGCTTCTTGAGATGGCGCAATTGCCTGCTTTTCTTAAAGCGCACAGTTTAGACACTGCCTTTAGTCTAGAGCGCGTGTTAGGGCGTACTTATATCTACCGCTATCGCCAGCTTGGCTACAAGCGTCCCTTAAGTGCGTATGCCCAGAAGTACCCACTGCGTACTGATGTCTTTTTAGGCTGCACCCAAGCGCGTGAGCTCATACAAGAGTATTACGCGGTACGTCTCTTTAAGACACGTGGTCCCCGTCTGTACACACCGGTATATAGCGCCTTACAACAAGAGGGGGTAACGGCGGTATTTGTGTACGTGACGTCACTTAGTAATGCCACAGGGGCTGCTACTTATGACGGTGCTGCCCTTAATGACAGTGCTGTCTGCGTAGTGGAGGCGGCACCTGATGCGAGTGCAACAGGGCACTCTGCGCTTATCGCGGTACAGGCGCAACCAGCGAGCAGCGTACATGGAGCACAAAGCGCAGCCCTACCCCAGAACAGCCCTGCCTTTGTTGCCTCTGCAGCAGTCGAGCATGCTGCGGCAAAGGAACAAACTAAGGTTGCAACGACCATTGAGACGACCACGTATACAGATGGTGCTGTCAGCACTGTTAGCGCTGTAAGTGCAGCCAATGATCCTGTTGCTGGTAGTGATAGCGCTGCTGTTGTCAGTGAGGCTAGCCTCTTGAGTCCAGCTGCTAATATCTCTGGTGCAAGCACCACTACCAATAGCACTATCGTTCTTGGTAGTGACGCTGATCTTGCGGCTCAGCGTCAGTCTCTGGGAGCGGTAACGGCAACAGCATTGTCGTCAAAGCAGAGCACTAGCGCTAGCGCGTATAGGGGCATGGCGGTAAGCCCCTCTGCTCAGGACAACACGTCCCCTGCTCATGGTGGCTCTGACGCTGACAATGCTCAACAGCCTCAAGGGGCGGGCGTTGCTAAGATCCAAGATGAGAAAGGTGGTGGTGGTGTTGACAGTAACAGTGGTGAGGGGAGTAGCCTTTCTTGCCAGCAATCATCTCACAGCACCCTCACCACAACCACTGCGTTAACAACGCCCGCCCCCGAGACGCCTGCGCCTAATGTTGCTTTGTCCTTAGAGCTGCTCACACAGGTAGAGCGCGCGATTGCTATAGCCTTACAGGAGCAAGTAGCAGGGATTGAGGGGCCGTCATCGCTATCGATGACAGCGCTTGCTCAGGTAACAGGCTATGCCTGTGGCAGCAAGTACTTGTACTTGGATTTTATGGTGGGGTCGCTGCCTCTCTTTGTACAGGCTTTGGCAAGAGCACAGGAGCTCTTAGAAAGATGGCAGGTACCGGTAGGGAGGCTGTGCTACCACAGCTTTAGGCGGGAGGATTAGGCAAGATAACGTGGCAGAAGACAAGCTCCACTGGAGTATGTTCCCAGCGGAGTTGTGGGTGATGTTTAGCGCAGACGCTCTACAGCTGTGGCTGAGCGGAGCTGATAATCTTTAGCATACCCGCGAACTTAAACCACCAATAGCACAGAGCCGACGCATCTAAATTACGGCTTAAATACAAGGCGTTTGCACGGCTGATACGGCTTTCCGGATAAGGGATCAGCACCTGCTACAGCATGACCCTCGTCAAGAAAAGCTGATTTATCAGGGAAATAAGATGCGTCAGCTCTGACCAATAGCATCAAGGAGCTCTTAGTGATGAGGGGGAAAGTGGCTGCTATCCAGCTTACAAGCTGGATGGGAGTGTTTTCATACCATCCTGAGGGATGCAGTGAGGGGGCTATGAGGTGTACCAGCCTACCTTAGTTTCGCGGGGATGTACCTTTAGAGCCCTGTCATAGTTAAGCAACGTGATTACTGCTCAAAGTAACGGTGATAGTACACCACAGCTTCGAGGGGCGGGCACTGCAAGGCCAAGTATCCAGTATGAGTGAGGTGTTGATCCTTGTTGTGCAATGTAGGTGATATGATGGAGTTCACTTCTACGCAGACGGATAGCTAAGATCATTGTAAGAAGGCCTCGGTAAGGGGGAACTCAGCTCATGCAGAGACCACTGACTTGTGTAGAAATTTGTGCTGGCGCCGGTGGTCAAGCTTTAGGTCTTGCTCTAGCCGGTTTTGTTCACGTAGCTTTGGTGGAGTATGAGCCCACGTACTGCCGCGTACTCAAGGCTAATCGACCTGAATGGAATGTCATCTGTGCGGATGTGAGAGATTTTGTGGGCAGTCCCTATGCTGGAGTGGATTTGCTCGCAGGTGGGGTGCCTTGTCCTCCTTTTTCCGTTGCTGGCAAGCAATTGGGAGCTGATGATGAGCGTGACCTATTTCCCCAAGCTATCCGTCTTATCCACGAAATGAGACCGCGTGCGGTGATGCTGGAGAATGTGCGCGGCTTTTTGGATCCAAGCTTTACTGGGTATCGCGACGCCATTCTCAAGGACATTGTAGCACTCGGCTACCGCATGCATATTCAGTTGCTTCATGCCTCTGATTATGGCGTACCACAATTGCGACCATGAGTGGTGATTGTCGGGATTAGATCCGATCAAATTGGCACATTCGCTTATCCGCAAGCGCATCCGGAGGTAGCACCTACAGTGGGTGCGGTTCTATACGATTTCATGGCAGCCAATGGCTGGGAGCAAGCCAAATCATGGGCTAAGCAAGCCAACCGTATTGCACCTACACTTGTCGGCGGCTCGAAGAAACATGGCGGGCCGGATTTAGGACCGAGCAGAGCACGTCAAGCATGGGCAGAGCTGGGAGTAGACGGGCGCGGTGTGGCCGATGAGGCGCCACAAGCTGGTTTTGTGGGCATGCCGCGCTTAACGCCACGTATGCTGGCACGCTTGCAAGGCTTTCCTGATACGTGGATCTTTGGCAAAGGCAAGACTGCCGCTTGTCGCATGATTGGCAACGCGTTTCCACCACTCGTGGCGCAAGCTGTTGGCATGAAGATCAAGGAGTGTCTGAATCATGAGTAACGGTACTAAGCCGCAGGAGCGGGCGCTGATATGAGGCGGTATTAATGAGATACTGCAGACAGTGCATGGTCAGGGAGTGGACAGGGAGTAAGCCTTAACGAAAAGACGCCACTAATACCAACAGACCACAGTGTTAACAGTGTCCGCCACTGCATTACCATAATCTGAAATGACTCTGCTGTGAACACAGAGTAGGGCACTCGTGTGAGCGGTCGCTGGCACTGCCTCTCTGGTTCACTACAGCTTAGGCGTAGCAAGCACTACTACTACTACTACTACTACAGCGTTTGCTAAGTCAGTGTATTAATCTCATACCCTGAGAGCCCTTGTTTGTAAAAGGACACCAAGCGGTCACTAACGAACAGCCTCCACTGATAAATCCCTGATTTATCGGCTTTTAATGGATAGTTTCGTTTTACGCGAACTTAGAGAATGCTGTACTACCAATACATAGAGGGTGGTAACTTACGGTAAATTAGTATCAGAGACCGCTATAGTAAGCTCTTGCGAGCTGCTTTTGTCTGTGGTTGTGAGTGGAGCATATCAGCCTGTCCCCTAGAGGGAGCAAACTTTTGGCAAAAAGAGTCAAGAGCCCTCCTTTAGAGCAAGAGAACTTGAGCGTGCAACTCTTGAGAGCGGTAGATGTGTCGACAAGCTATCGTTGCTGCGCTGTACCATGCCATCGATGCCTTTAGTTGTGCGGGCAATGGCAAGTTCACAGGAGCTTTTAGAAAGAGGTGGATGGTACCTGTATGGTGGCTGCGCTACAACCGCTTGAGGATGGGCGCATAGGAGAGGCTGCAGGACTGTTGGGTGGCAATTTAGGTTGTGTGTGCTTCCTAATTGCTTGCAGTTAACCCCGATGATCGGGGGTATTGAGCTAAAATAGCGCTATGGTGTTCAGGTAAGAACCTATGGAGCACAGTGCTAACATGGAAGAGATTAAACTGGACGCAGCAGCAGCGCAAGACAACCTGCCAGTAATACCTCTAGGCGTTTCTGATTGGGGCAGTTTGAGGGCAGGCAATTATTTGGTCGTTGACAAGACAGCCAAACTTAAGAAGTTGGTGGCTTTTCACTCCGTATTCTTATCCCGCCCTCGGCGCATGGGTAAATCTACCTTGTGCTCTATGCTCTATGAGCTCTTCGCCCACGGCAAGGAGAGCTTTAAGGGCAAAGCTATCTATGAGCTGTGGTCAGACAAGACTTACCCCGTAATTCGCCTGTCCTTTAACAAGATCAAAGGCATCAACAGCAATGATCCTTGCGATTTTGATCAAGCTCTAAAAATCGCCTTGGTTAAAGCTTTTCAAAATGCGGGCTTCCCTGAGGTTCTGTGCTTTGATAAGGGGGAGCTTCTTAATGGCTTCTTAGAGAACTTCACCACCATTGCGCAAGAGCACCAGCTGGTGTTCTTGATTGATGAGTGGGACGCCCCGCTGTCTAACAGCCTCGACAATGAAGATGCTTTCAATGTCTTCAAGGGCGTTCTTGAGGTCTTCTACTCGTGGCTGCGTGGGGTGCCAAATCTGCGCTTCGTTTTTGTCACAGGTATCATGCGCTACCGTGAAACCTCATGGTTCTCGGGACAGGATATCCAAGACATTAGCATGGTGCCTTATTTTGCGGATTTACTGGGCTATACCAAAGAGGATATCAAGCAGTCCTTTAAAGACTACATCCCTCTTGCTGCCCAAGTGAAGAACGTAACCGAGGATGATCTCTTTGAGGAGCTAACGCGTTACTACAATGGATTTTGCTTTGACTATAACGCCTCTGTTAAGGTGTATTGTCCCTTTGCCGTTAACCGGTTCTTTTCTTCCTTGATGTTAGGTGAGCAGCCTTACATGGAAAACTACTGGATGAACAGCTCTAATGCACCCTCAGCTTTAGTTTCCTACTTGCATGGCCATACTCTGGAGCAAGATGAGCTCACGGAGCTTTGCGAGCAACAGTTTACGCTGTCTTGTAGGCAGATTCTTGAGCCTTCCTTCTTTGGAACAGTAAAGCTTAAGCATCTGTTGGTACAGGCTGGTTACTTCTCCATCAAGTCTATTGCTAAAAATTCTGTCAATCCTTCGGAGCGCATCTTTAACTGCGGTGTCACCAACAAAGATGTGGACAAGGATTTTGTCCCTGTTTTGACCGAGTACTTGGTCAACTTTGACAAGAAGAAACAAAAGGAGCTGGAGCAAGAGGGTAAGGCGGCCCAACAATATCTGCTTCAGGATGATATTGAGCACATGTGCGCGATGCTCAACCTGAGCTTGGATAAGGTGGGCTACCCTATCTTGAAAAATGCCGAGGAGGTCTTATATGCCTTCATCTTTGATCAGGCGCTGCGCTCAGACCTGATTGACACCGAGCGCGAGGAGATAAATAACCTTGGTCGCTGTGATCTGGTGGCTATAACCCCAGAGCAGGTCTATGTCTTTGAGCTCAAGCGCCTGCCAAAACCAAGCTCTTCGGAAAACGCTCGTCGTGCCCTGTTAGATAAGGCTGATCAGCAGATGTTAAGCAGGGGCTATGGTAATGGACGCATGTACCAAGGCAAACCGATTACGGGCATAGCCTTGGTCATTTGCGACAAATATCGCCAGATCTGTGCTTGGCGCACCATCAAGAAAACCGAGGCTGGGGTAGAGCGTGCTGAGGACTTTATTCCACTGCTTAACATTGCCACGCAACCGCAAGTGCCAACGACAAAAGGCAGTAAGTCGCGCAAGAGTGCCACAAAGGCCAAAAAAGGTGGTGCCAAGACCAGCAAGGCTGGTCGGAAAAAACGCAGCAAGTCCAAGCGACAACCATAAGGCATAAGGTGGTGTGCGGTGAAGTCTCCATGTGCTTACGCACATGGCTTCCTCCCGTTTTAATAGGGAGGGTCCTGAACAAGAATACAATCCTACCTCAGCACCGTTCCAAACAAGCAGTTTGGGCGTATGTTAGCCATTGCATGCTAACGCCTCGCGCTAAAGCGCACGAAGCTCCGCGTGTAGTTTAATTAACGTGTTCAGGCAGCACGTACTTCCATGAGTACACCCAGGAACTTTAGCCTGAATGTCCTGCCTAATCTTAGAACCTAAGGTCTTTAAGATTCCGCGAACAAAGTATCTGGCAGCAATGTTATATGAGGCAGACAG
>JAHLFE010000096.1 GCA_018884035.1 Candidatus Anaerobiospirillum pullicola | reverse complement strand
CCACCGCCGTTGCAGGCGCTGGTACAGCCGCTGGCGCACCTTGAGGCGTCACTGGGCTGGCAGCTGTCGCCGTCGGGGCAGCAGGGGCAGAGGCAGGAGTAGGTGCAGGCGCAGAGGCTGGCGCTGCTGATGCTGCTGCGCTTGGCTGCTCACTGCTGGTATTAACAAAGCCCGCAGGCTGTGCGGGAGAGATGGTTTCCGCTGTTGGTGCAGCTGGGACAGGGGCCGCTGGTACCGCAGGGGCAGGTACAGCAGGTGCCGCAGCTGCCGGTGCTACTGAGGTTGGTGTAGCTGCTGGAGCTGGCGCGGTAAGCGGCGCCGCCGCAGCGCTGTCATCGTCCTCACTGGAGAGCGTAAAGCCAGGATCGCGATGTTGTGGATTGGCTAGAGGGTTACTCATCTCCGGACGCGCGCCCGACAGTGGGTTAAACCACTTGCTCTCTTTGGTACTTTGCTGCTGTTGTTGCTGTTGCAGGTCAGCACTGAGCTCTTGCACTTCGGTCGTGGCTTGCTGCAGCTCTTGTTGCAGGGTATGCAGCTCTTTGGCGGCCTCGGTAATGGTGGCGTTATCAGCTGTTGCTGAAGCTGAAGCTGATGCTGATGCTGCAGCGGCGCCCGTGCTGCTTGTAGAGCTGTCGCTGGTGGCGCCTTCAGCCTCACTTTCCTGCTCCGCCATGGTAAATGATGGTGGAGCCTTGGCTGGTACCTCGCCCTTGAATAAGCCCTTAGCCTTAGCCTCATTGAGGTCCAAATCAGGTAGCGTGGCTCGTGCCTGCTGCTCGATTTCCTTACTCTTGCTATTGAGTGAGGCAAAAATGGTATCGATGTCCGGAATCTCGCGCTTGGAAGCAATACCACTTCCGCCTACAGGGGTAGCGGTAAACTCCGCATTTTCTTCAGACTCGCTGCTCTCAGGGTGATAAGAGCTGCTCTTATGACCCAGAGACGAAGAAACCTGATTGATCTCCTTTTTGAGGCTTTGCGCCGCCGAGATCACCTGACTTAGCGCTTCAAGAGAATGTGGTGCCGCCTCAGTGGTGGCATTACTACTAGCATCCACAGTGGTAAAGGTGGTGGCGGTGGGGCTGGCACTGGCTCTGTGGTTAGAGCTGGCGTCTTTATCCTCAGGGCCCATTAAGCTTGGGTCGTGATCAGAGGAGATAATCGAGGCGCCGGTAGTGCCTGCACTAAAGAGCTTAGAGGTGTTGTTGGGGCGTGCCGACTCCTCGCGATCAAAGGCCGCAAACGGAGGTGTCAACTCACGGATAGCGCTCATGTTACCAGTGGTGTTCTCTTGGGGCTCCGTGCTTGCAGCAGCGGCTGTAGTCATTGCAGGGCTGGTGCTGCTCTGAGGAGCCGCATCGCTATTAGAACTCTGCACAGCAGCGCTTGGCGTGCCGGACGCAGAGAGGCGCGCCTTGCCAAGCGGATCATACTCCTCACCTAAGGTGCCCAAAGAGGAAGTGAGATCCACCGTAAGACTGCCATTACGGTGTGGCGCCATGCTCACCGCCGTTGCCCCATGGGACAACGTGCTGGTCACTGCGCTGTTAGGGCTGGTCGCGCCCTGCGTTGGTGCCGAGAACTGAAAAGCACCTTGCTGGCGGGGATGGCCCGCATTGACGAGGTCAGACTCGTGGGTAAAGCGACCTAAATCGTCAGAGACAATACGCCCGCGATTGTCACTAAAGATGGTCGTCGTATGGCGCTCATTTAAGCTGTTCAGCAGTGATGAAGCCGTCGCTTGTGGCTGGGGGCTCGGTGCTGCTGCCGGTGTCTTTGAGGTCATGATCAGGGTATTAGTATTAGGTTCCTGTCTGACTTGACGCTGGGTTAAAGCGGTAGAGATACCCGAGATCTTAGTGGAGTTAGCATCGAGCTGATTTAAGGCCGCAAAAGCACGCTGGGTGTAGCTTAAGGTACTGTTAGGATTGGTCTTAAGCGGCGTGCCCATTGGCGTTTGTGGCGTCGCTGGGGTATTGCGAATAACAGCAGCAATACCTTGATTCACCTCTTCGGCGGTCTTGTTCTTAAAGTCAAAGGCCAGCCCATTAATCAGCGTCGAGGGCGCATTAGGATTGCGCAGTGGCATGTCATCATCTGCGCTCTGCTCTCTTGCTGCACTACCACTACTTCTTGCGCTCTCAGGCGTCCCCTGATGGAAAATCGCCGCTGTACCCACGCTGCCCATGCCTGCCGTAGGCAGCGCTTGGCTTACCGTGCCATTGAGCACTGGCTCTGCTCCCGCTGATGTGGCAGCAGGGGGCATGACACCACCGTTTTGCCATGCTGCTCCCGCTGTACCAAAGACACGGGTGGATAAAGAGGGGCCTTGATTGTTGCTCGTAGCCGAGGGGCCGGATACCGCATTAGCGTCGATATTCTCGCTTAGGGCTGCGGTAGTGGCAGTGGTTGCATCTAAAGCAGAGGCGGCATCTAAAGCCGGGGCTGCGGCGTGGGGCGCAGTATCGTTGTTGCTGGAACCCCAGATTTCAGCCGAGCGCCGCTGGATTTCCTCAGGGCGTACCTCAAACTCCTTAGGGCTACGCGGTTGTGGCCGTGGTGGCTTGTGAAAGCTCTCACCAAAGATATTGTGGTGAACTTGCTCGACGGCACTTTCAAGATTGCTGGGAGCACGATAAGGCGCGGGGGTAGGAGTAGGCGTAGGTACAGGTGCAGGCGTAGGGGCCTTTTGCGCTGCCGAGGCCAGCGGCGCGGCAGCAGCGGCCAGAGCCTCTTGCGGCGATGTGGCAGCAAACGCAGTGCTGCTGTTTCCTGTAGCAAAAGCACGTGGTTGCGCCATGACGACATTAGCCATAGCCGGATCGGCACTAAACTCTGCCAGAGCTGCATGTGGCATGGTAGGCTGCGCCGGTGCGGCTGGCGCCATAGGCACTGGTCGTGGTGACGTGGCGGCCAGTGGCGCCGGACTAGGATGCTGACCTTGGGCGGCACCACCAAAGAAAGGCTGCGCTTGCGTCCGTCCTTGCTGGGCGGTAGCTACCGCTTGGGCAGGGCTAGAGAATTGTAAGCCGCTTGGCATCCCCTGTGGTAGGCCCATGCCTTGGGTCATAGCCAAGCCTTGGGTCATACCCATGCCTTGAGGCAGACCATTAGTTGAGACGGCCGGTGCGGCAGCGGGAAAAGGTGCGCTCGGGGCGGCAGACTCTGTCTCGGAGGCCATGGCAGCGTTTACAGGGGCGTCATTGCGTCCTAAAAAACGCTCGCCTTGTAATTCCGCACGCCGATGCGCGGCCGTCAGCTGCGCTTGCTGCTGGGGCGAGATGGCATCTAACTCTGGCAACTGCCCCATGGCCGCATCTAAGCCTAAGGAGGGCTCGGCTGGAGGTTGACGGTTGGCACGGGCAGCCGCAAGGCGTGCCGCTTCCTCGGCGCTGATGCTGGAGGCCGTGAGGTCACCAAAGTCGAGATCGTTAATGTTTTCCCAGTTGTCGTCGTTAAGATCGCGGCGCTGGGAGGCTGCCTGTGGCGGCTGACCGGCACGGTGAGGACGACGTGGTAAAGAAGAGGAGCGAGGAGCAGGCGCGCTGGAACGAGGCATAAGGAAATCTCTGAGGGACAGCAAAAAAGGCGCTTGCCGCCGTCACACCCGTAGACAAAAGCAGGTAGGCAGCACTGGCTCGAAGCGCGACTCAAAGCGCAGGAAGTGGTATGTAGGTATTAGTGCATTACACGTAGGTAGGCCGGAGTACCTCTGAAATGAGGTTTTTAGCCCACAATCCACCTTATTATAACGGATGCTAAGTGCAATCCAGCGGTGGCCGTCACACACATTGCCGCGCCAAAACTAGGCAATGCTGGAGCCTCACTCTCCCCCCACTGCGCAGGGGTGAGACCTGTAGCGTTAGCTTGCGGGGCGTGTTGTGGCTCCTCTGTGGAGTACGAGCACAGGATATTAAAGCGCAGCTTATGGTCAGGAACCTGCTTTTTCTGTAGGTGAGAGGCCATGGTCTCTTCACCTTTGGGATAGCCGTAATTGCGGCGCAGCTCAGTACGTAAGCGCTTCATGAGCTGATCGCCGGTGGCGGTGGCGACATCGCCTAAGTGCACTTGGGTAGGGTCGATGCGGCCACCAGCACCACCTGAGGTAACTACAGGAATATGTGCGCGGTGCAAGAGGTTGACGCAGGTGGCTTTGGCCCAGAGATCGTCGATGGCGTCTACTGCGTAGATGTTCGGGGCGATGCCTGCTGGTTGCTGATAGCTGTGGGCTTTTGTGGTGCTGCTCGACGGCGCCGTATCTGGCGCGGCCGAGGCGTTTACGCCTTGTAAGGCGGGGACAGGCGCACCTTGTAAGACGGAGACAGGAGCTCCTTGTAAGGCGGCGGTGAGCTTGCTGTAGAGTACCTCTCTTTTGCCCTGCGCTAAGTCCTCAGGAGCGGGAATTGCGTGCAGGTCACTCTCTTGAGCATGAAGCAACGCTTCCTCAGTCGAGCCAATGAACTGCGCTAAGAGCTGCGCGGCGTTGTCTTTGGTCAGTTGCACGGTATACGGCGTGACGTGGATAAAGGGATTGATGTCCCGTAATCTCTTGGCAAGCGTCTCGGCTTTGCTTTGCCCTAAGGTCGAATTGAGGGTGTGCAATTGGCGATTGGTATTGGACAGCTCAATGGTGTCAAAGTCGACGAGGCTAATGGTGCCCACGCCAGTACGAGCCGCGCACTCGGCAACCCATGAGCCCACACCACCTGTACCTAAGAGCACCAGATGGGCATTTTGTAGGCGTAAAAAGCCCTCGTAGCCGTAGAGGGCACAGATACCCTTAAAGCGCTCAAGTTGCAGGCGCTGCGCGTCAGGGGAGAGGGCAAAGAAGTGGTGATATGTAGTGTGCAGTAGTTGCTGCTGGTCTGGGGTCATGAACGGGGGAACCATTATGGAGAAGGAGAAGAGGAGCAAGAGAGCCATGTCATGTTAGGAGCGGACTGTATTGTAAGCGAAAGTGGCGCTGGCTCTAGAGGCTGCATACAAGGTGCTCTGTTGTGTTTTGGCTTGTTTATCAGCTTTTTGCCCGCACGATCTTACTTGTAGCAAGAGTGTGCACACGGCTAAACTCTGCACCATTGGCTTATATAAGCCCTTTTAGGCCACGCGCCGCAAAAATTTTGAAATTTTTTCGTTAGGGGCTTCCCATCTGCCAAAAAGTTGTTATAATGCACGCACTTTCTTGAATGGCACGGTTAGTTGGAACCGCGCATTCTTGACCCCGTAGCTCAGTTGGATAGAGTATCAGTTTCCGAAGCTGGTGGTCATGAGTTCGACTCTCATCGGGGTCGCCATATCAAGAACTGTGCGAAAGTGGCGGAATTGGTAGACGCGCTAGCTTCAGGTGTTAGTGCCGCAAGGTGTGTGGGTTCGAGTCCCATTCTTCGCACCAGCAAGACCTTTAATGGAGATAAGGAATAGAGACGCAATTGCGTCTTTTTTCTTATCTGTATGTTGTATCTATGATAGCTCAAAAAAAAAATCCTCCAAGCACAGGCGAGGCACGGCTTGGAGGTTGATGGCAGCTCTGCTCAAGTGTGAGCGTGCTGTAATGATTTAGCACCCGACGGGGTAAGCAGCGTTAGGCTGATTAGCACCCGGTGATGGTAGCGTGGTCCTGACGCTCAGTGCTATCACCGCTCAGTTTGCCTGGGCTGAGAGCGGAGGCGCTGAGAGCAGATAGGCTGAGGTCAGCTAAACTGAGGCCTGCTAAACTGAGGCCTGCTAAATGGAGGTCGTAAGCGGGCCGGTTCAGACCCAGCAACATATTTTGGAAAGCTACCGGTGCGGCCCCATCAGCAGCGGTAGAGGTAGTGTTAGCTGCGGCGGCCGGGAAAGTGGTCTTGGGGACATTGTGCACGCGGCAGTCGCTGGCGGTAAAGAAGAGGTAGGGTTGATCGGGACTAAACTGCGCATCTAAAGGCGAGAGCGCAATAGCGCGGACCAGCACCGCTAAGCCATGACGATCTCGGTAAATACATTGCTCGAGGTCATCGAAGTTCCACTTCTTTGTGCCCCGGCCCCAAGTTACTGGTTGACGAACCACCAGGGAATAATCGACGTTGTGCTCGATGGCAAAACCATCGATCACCACTACGTGATCGCAGAAATGCCGATTGAGAAAACGCTCTAACGGGGCTTCGGTGCGCGGAGTCACCAAGAACACCAGGCGCATTTCACCACACCACTGGAAGGTGTCCTCATGGTGCTGAGCCCGCATAAGCTCCCGGCGCAGTGCCGAATTGAGTGGCATTTGCTCTAAGATCGTGCTTAAGTCGGAAGGATCAGGGGAGAGCGGCGGCAGAATACCGGCCTGGTGGCGCAAGTCAGCAGGAACGCAACCGTCGTTGCAGCTTCTCAGATGCAGCACCATGCAGTGCTGGGTATTAGGCAGAATGCCGACGGCGAGAGTGTGCCTCAGGAGCACTCCACGTAAGCGCAGGGGAATAGGCATAAGCTCCTCCTTAGTTGGGCTAAAGTACAGATTGCGGCCAAAGCAAAGGCCCCTGAGCGCTAACCGCAGCTGCGGTTACCACTCAGGGGCCTGTGAGTTTTACT
>JAHLFE010000010.1 GCA_018884035.1 Candidatus Anaerobiospirillum pullicola | reverse complement strand
TTTACACAGTGTTAACACTGCTTTTTTCTAGTAGCGAGCCGCTATCTGATCTTCTGATGTAGATTGCGGATCACTACGGGCTTGTCCACAAAGCCCCCATCAAGTAGGGACGAAATATCCTTTCTTGAGTTCTTGGGAACATTATAACAGATGCTGATATTGGCCGCTTTCATCCCTACGCTTACGCATAGGGAATTACGCGGCTTCGTTAAAGAGGGCTGGCGCTGAAGCGCTATCTTAAGTAAAGGCACCGCATGAGCGGCAGCATGGCTACAGCTGTTCTTTTCCACACGACTACAGGCGCTTTAATCTGGAGTGTGGCTGCCAGCAAGGCAGCCTTAGGAGTAAAGGCCGTGCCCTGCGCACAGCTAAGAGCAGCACCTCTCAGAGCTGCCACTTAAGTTACACTCGCGCCGCCGAGCGTACCTGCTTCATCTCCCGCAGCTTCGTTAAAACGCGATTTAACGCCGGTAAGTTCACCAGCATCAAGTCGATGTCGATAATGGACAGATCCTTTTGCCTGTCAGTGTGCGAGCGCACACCTAAGACATTGATCTTCTCATTGGCAATCACAGTCGTGATATCACGCAGCAGTCCCGAGTAGTCCGAGGCTACGACTTTAATGGTCACCGTAAAGCCCTCAGCGGAGGCCTCATTACCCCACTGGGTGGCGATGACGCGCTCAGGGTTCTTTTTGATAAGTCCCCGTAACTGTGGGCAGTTAGCCTTGTGAATAGACACGCCACGGCCTTGGGTAATAAAGCCGACGATGTCATCACCTGGGATTGGCTGGCAGCACTTAGCGATGTGGGTCATGAGGTCAGACTGACCATCAACCACAATACGGCGCTGCTTTTGGTTGGTGCGGTTTAAGAGCTGCTGATTGGTCTTTTCCGAGATCAGCGATTGCAGCTCCAGCTCCTTGTGATCCTGCTGCTTAAAGACGCGCTCCTCTAAAGCCGCGATCACCTGGTTGATCTTGATGTCGCCCGCGCCAATACCGGCATAAATGTCATTGACGGTCTTGACGTTAAAGCGGGAGAGCTTTTCCTTTAAGAACGAGGCGACCTGATCCTTATTGAGGCCAATGCCGCGCCGTGCGACCTCACGCTCTAAGATGTCATCACCGGCCTGCACGTTCTTGTCGTAATCGACCTTGCGGAACCAGTTGATGACCTTCGCGCGAGCGCGGGAGGTCTTTAAGTAACCGTTGTCGGCGTTAATCCAATCACGCGACGGATTTGGTTCCTTTTGCGTGATGATCTCCACCTGCTCACCGGTCTTGAGTTTGTAGGTGTAAGGCACAATGCGCCCATCGACCTTAGCGCCGATGCAGCGGTGGCCGACCATGGTGTGCACTTGGTAGGCAAAATCAAGCGGCGTCGCCCCAGTTGGCAGGTCAATCACCTCCCCCCGTGGGGTAAAGACATAGACGCGATCCTCAAACACCTGCTTGCGGAATTCATCAAGCAGCGCGCCGGACTCCACCATGTCATCACGCCATGCTAAGAGCTTGCGCAGCCAGTTGATACGCTGCTCCACACCCGAGCCTAAGCCACCACCTTCTTTGTACTTCCAGTGGGCAGCGACGCCGAGCTCAGCCATTTGGTGCATGGCCTTGGTGCGAAACTGGATTTCGACAACCTTGTGGCCTGGGCCATAGACTACAGTGTGAATGGATTGGTAGCCATTTGGCTTAGGATTGGCGATGTAGTCGTCAAACTCCTTGTCGATGTGCGCAAAGTTGCTGTGCACAACGCTTAAGGCCGCATAGCAATCCTCGACGCTGTCTAGGATCACCCGCACAGCGCGCACGTCGTAGAGCTCGCTAAACGGCAGGTGCTTGCGCTGCATCTTACGCCAGATGCTGTAGATGTGCTTGGGACGGCCATAGACCTCAGCTCCGTGGATGCCGTTGTCCTCTAAGAGCTTTTGCAAGTTGGCGACAAACTGCTCGATGTAGCGCTCACGCTCAACGCGCTTTTCGCCAAGATCGCGGGCGATCTCTTTGTAGTAGTCGTTGTGGAGGAAGCGGAAAGCTAAATCTTCAAGCTCCCACTTGAGCTGACCAATACCTAAGCGGTTAGCCAGTGGCGCGTAGATATTGGCAATCTCACGGGCAATGGAGAGGCGCGTCACCTCATCGGCGTTTTTGGCCGCACGGATCACCGCAATGCGCTCGGCGAGCTTAATGACCACGGCACGCACGTCGTCGACCATGGATAAAAGCATGCGGCGCACTTTATCGACCTGCGCCTCAGTGCTCTTATTTGAGTTGAGGTTTTGCAGGAAGCGGATGGCCTCCATGTCTTTGACTTTGAGGAGCAGCTTTTTGATGTTCGCGCCAAAGGTCTCCTCGACCTTTTCTAAATCAAGGGCTTGCGCCTCATAGGCCGGATACAAAAAGGCCACGATAAGGGAGTCAAGATCCATGTTCAGCGTCATGAGAATGGAGATAATCTCCGCTGAGAGATTACTCATGGCCTTGATGTCGGAGGCAGGGCGCTCTTTTTTGTGCAGGCAGGCGACCACAAACTCGTGGCATTGCTGCAACTTGAGCTTTTGCTCCTCAGGCAGGTTTAACTTTGCGGCCCACGAATCAAAGTCAAAAGAGGCTTCGTGGGTATCTCGTAACGCAACCATGAAAAACTCCCTTCTTATAGGGGTTATCACCTGAAAGCCCCACCGCATGAGCGCTGACAGGGCCAACAAACGTCGAGCAGTGCGATCGCGTGCCACCTTGGAGTAACAACTGCCCTCAGCAGTCTTGACGTGGCAACTGCCATTACGCTCAAGTTCTCTGGTGGTATTTTCGCCTTGCCAGAAGCATAAACAGGGCAGAAAACATGATGACAACGGTGGTGATTAGCAACCACTACCTCTAAAGGGTAGTCGACCGCACAGGTCGATAAATTCTGCAGCAACAGAGGCTATGTACCCGCAGGCCTGCAGGCCAGCAGGACAGCAGGACAGTAGTCTGGCGCCTTATTAAGTGGCTGCACTTCTTGTGCTGACCACAGAGTAGGCAGCTTTAGTCCAGCTACCTGCGCAGTGGCATCCACCAAACAACTTACCCTGAGGTACAACGGCTCTACGCAGAGTTTGAGGGATAGCACAACTTAGAATCACACCTTTAGGCAAGCACCTGAGCAGTGTTTATGGCGTTTCATGTTAGCCACCTCAAGTAGTGTGGGGGCTTTATACACCAAACACAGAGGAGAGCCGGTAAAACTCACCCCCAGCTGAGGCACAGGGTGCGGGAGAAAGTTTGCTTTAGCAGCACGCAGCGCCAAAAGTCAGCGCCCGCAAAAGTAAGAACCCGTGCCCCTACCTCTAAGCCGCGACGGCTGCCCATATACGCCACTGCACGCCAATCCCCACAGGGTGGGCTTAGCGCGTAAAGACCAGCATGATCTCCACATGCCGCGTCCGTGGGAACATATCAAATGCTGACCACGAACTTATTTTATAGTGCGCCGCCAACAATTGCGAACAGTCACGCGCAGCTGCCAGTGGATTGCAGGAGATCATAATGATCTTTTCCGGCTGGAGCTTAGCCATATACTGCACCGCCCGCTTAGCGCCCATACGTCCTGGATCCATTACCACCACATCATAGTGGTCTTTGGCCCAGAGCTGGCTCTCAAAAGGCGCTTCTAAGTCCGCCACAAAAAACTTGGCTTGCTCAGCGTCGATGCCATTTACCATTGCATTGTAGTTAGCACGGCGCACCATATCAGACACGATGTCGATGCCTACGACCGTGGAGCCTGACTTTGCAAGTGGCAGCGCAAAGTTACCTAAGCCACTAAAGAGGTCTAAGACCTTTTGGCCAGCATGTGGCTGCACTTCATTGACGACGGCCTCGACCATACGGGCATTAATGGCGGCATTAACCTGCACAAAAGACGATGGGGAGCAGTAGATACGGCATTGCTGCGACATCACATACAGCGCTGAGCTGAGGTTGAGGTCAGCATTAGAGCTGGCCTCGGCACTTGCAGCGGCAGTAGCCGCTTCCGCAGCGGTATTACCCTCATCGTAAATGAGGCGCTCACGCACCACCTCAGTGTCATCGAGCTGCTTAAATGGCTCTAACACCGAGAGTACGCAGTGCTGCTCCTTACCAAAAGCTAATAAAGTGGCCTCATCGGCCGCGCTTAACTTTTGGGTCAGACGCAGTAACACGCCGACAGCACCATCGCTATCTAAAAGCTCAATGTGGCCCAGCGAGCGCTTGCCCTCCATTTGGTTTAAGAGTGTCTTAAGTGGAGTTAAGAGCGCGTTTAAGCGTGGGGTGAGAACCTCACAGCTGGTAACAGGCACCAGATCCTGTGAAGCGCCCTCACGAAAGCCCAGCACCATTTTGTGGTGATCAGAGCGCACAGCTAAACGGCAGGCGCGGCGATAGCCACTGTCGGCAGCTTGCAACGCAAAGTGAGGCGTGGCGACCACGGCGGCCGCCTCGGAGGCCATGGCCTTGATAGCTTGCTGCTGGGCAGCGTTTTTCTCGGCAGCTTGCTTTTGGGCAAGAGCCTGCTTAATGGTGCTCTGCTTACCCAGCTTGGACATGCCTACAGCTTGGCTGACCTTACTCTCTTTAGCGCTCACCATACCCTGTAAGACGGCTTTAGTGAGGATTTTGGCCACGCCCTGAATCTTGGCGGTAAAGGCCATTTGTGGTGGGATGTGTGCTAAAGGACAGCCACCGCAACGCTCCTGAAGTGGGCAGGTTGGGGTGAGGCGCTCAGAGCTGGTGGTGAGGTATTTGGTGACCGTAGCTACTGCGGTTTTGTCCTTACTGGCGGCGGAACCAGCTACAGCTTGAGACAGGGCAGGGATCACACGGGCTTGCTCACTTGGGAGCAGATTGTCGACAAAGTAGATTTTGTCAGTGGTTTTGCACACTCCACGGCCTTGGATGTCGAGGCTGTGGCAGGACACCTCTAGAGCTTTAGGAGCGGCGGTCTTTTTTTCCGCCTTGTAGAAACTAACCATTGCATTCACCAAAAAGAATAGCCGCAAGGCGGCGGGCTCAGGAAAGAGATAAACTCAGGGAGTGGAGTGGAGTGTCGTAGCGTGGAGGCTAAGGCCAGCAGAGCATAGTGGTGGTAGTGGTGGTGAGGGTGCATGTACTCTTTGCCGCAAAGAATGATTTGGTGCAAATACCTCTGTTCTGCTCTGCGTCATAGAAGCCTTGCAAGCTACAGCAACCTCAAGTGTGAGTGTAGTAGTAGTAGTAGTAGTAGTAGTGCAGGACACGCCCAGCCACCACTTACAGTTTAGGCACCCTAAAAAGCGCCTGACAGCGCCTTATCTCGAGAGTAGCGCCTCACTACTTCCAGTCTCAGTGGTAAAACACCTGATTGTAGGCAAGTACCTCCTTTGGATCTGCGTTTTGGGATACTCTCCTTACAGCAAGCACTACAGGCAATAGCGCCCAAAGTAACCGCGAGCAGCAGCGGTGCTACTCCTGCTCGGTAGTGGCGGCAGCTGGCGCCGCCTCCTCAGGGGCGGGCGCTGTAGTAGTAGTAGTAGTAGTAGTAGCAGCGTCCTTTTTGTGCTGTTGCTTTTGCTTGAGCATCTGCAAGTACTCGCGATAGAGTCGTCTACTCTCAATCTCTCTACCATGCAGCAAGCGCGACATAATAGCGGACGTCAATTGCTTTGCATTTGCCAAGGCCTGTGGCTGGTGAAGCGCATGCGTCGCAATATCCAAGATCTGGATACCAGTAAGCATAGGGCCGAGCAGATCATGCTGGTAAAAGCGCAGCTTAGCGCGCTTTTGCTCCCTAGTAAGCGCAGGTACTTTGTCCTCACTGCTGCCAAAGCTCGTAGCATGAGGCAAGTAGGCCCATGGATCCTCATTAACATACGAGCCTGTGGTCATACGAGGCTTATCCTCGAGCTTACGCCCTCTGACCTTAGATTTAGCAAAGAGCAGCGCACTGTCATCGTCAGCGCTAGAGTCAGGGGCGGGCGCTGTAGCCTCAGTACTGTCCTCGGCACCATCACCACCACCAAAGCGCAGTGGAGAGGATGCTGTGATCTCGTTTAAGAGCGCGATCATTTCCTGATCAAACTGGATAAAGCCCACACCAAAGCAGTAGCGGTATGGCTCATTACGCTTAAGTGGAGCCCCGCCATCATCGCACACCGGTACGGCATAGCCGATGGCTTTGAGCAAAGTAAGCTCAAAGAGGCGTAAGTTCAACTCAATGCGCTCATGGTGGTCAATGGCCTCTAAGCACTGCAAATAGGAGGCAAAGACATTCAAATTACCATCAGCATCACCTGACCGATAGAGGTAGTGCAAGAGCTCATTTAAGTACAGACCACAGAAGTACTCAGGCATCTTGAAGTTATAGCCCTCACCACAGAAGGCATAGTCCGTGAGGTAGAACAGATCACCGCTCTGGCTCTGCTTGATGGAGATGCGCAGCGGCACAAAGGGCTGCAACACTCCCTGTAAAGGGCTGCGGGCACGCTTAGCGCCACGGGCTAAGACAGTGATGGGCCCGTAGTTTAAGGTAATGGTCTCTAAAAAGAGCGAGTGCTCTTGGTAGTCGCGCACATGGTAGATGTAGCACGGCTCATTGTTGATGATGCTAGGCATTACCCGCCCTCCTTAGGGTGGACAAAAGGCGCGATCAGTAAGGCAGAGAAAAGCTTAGGAATGAGTGATTTAATAAATGACGGAGATGGGAGCGTGATGGCAAGGTCACTACTCAAGATGAATGGTGCAGGTGACTCTAATCCTAACTGAGGATGGTGCACCATGATTACCCTAAAGCCTATCCTCTATTAAGCTAGTCGTTCCTTACAGCAGAGCAATGGGCAAAACACAGACTCCCCCAAGGAACAACTGACTTCATAGATGACGGAGTTTAAGGCAATCGTATGTGCCCAACCTTAAGATAGGCTCAGACTCGTCTGTGCCTTTCAGCTCGAGGTTTGAGCCGTTACCGTTCCTTGCTGTCACTTATGAGATCACTCATTTCCTAATGGATCTTGAGAGCACACCAGAGGCACATGCTAAGCGACAGCAGACCTTAAGCTGACCTGTGCGGTCGACTACCTCTTAGAGGTGGTTGATTGCTGCTCACCACCAATGTCATCGTGCTTTTGCCCTTTTTACGCCTCCCTCTGGTAAGGCCAATTACCACAGAGAGCTTGCGCGTAGTGGCAGTAATCACGGCAAAAGGCTGCTGCGGGTAGTTGCTTACTTCAAGGTGGCACGTGGCCGCATAGGATATATCTGACTAAGCGCTAATACGAGGAGCAATTGCCAGTGCCTTTTGCTTGTTATCGTGGCCTGCAACAGGCCCCTTACGCCGCCACGCCACTATTGTGCTGTAACGGCGCTATTTTCCCTCACTACTCGCGCACCACCACCACCACTACTCAAAGTCTGCGTAGCCTAAGCTCTTTAAGGCGCGCTCATCGTCAGCCCAGCCTGCCTTGACCTTGACAAATAAGGACAAGAAGACCTTGGCCTCAATAAGGTGCTCGATATCACGGCGGGCCTCAGTGCCAATGAGCTTAATGCGGCTGCCTTTAGCGCCAATGACCATTTTCTTTTGGCCATCGCGCTCCACAAGGATTGCGGCGTGGATATGAATCGTGCCCTTATCATCAGGCTTATAGGACTCAATCTCCACGGTAGCAGCGTAAGGGAGCTCATCGCCCATTTGGCGCATCAGCTTCTCACGGATGATCTCAGCTGCCATAAAGCGCATTGAGCGATCAGTGACGCTGTCCTCAGCATAGCAGTGCTCGGCTACAGGCAGACTGTCACGTATCATTTGCTTTAAGACCTTTAAGTTACTGGCCTTTAAAGCAGACACCGGCACGATGTCCTTAAACTCGAGCTGATCCTTAAGCTTAGCGATCAGAGGTAAGAGCTTGTCCTTATCGGCAATCTTGTCGACCTTGTTAATCACCAAGACCACAGGGGCAGCAACGTTCTTGAGCTTAGCGCCGACCATGTCATCATCGTCAGTCCACGAGGTGGCGTCGACCACCCATAAGATCAGCTCGACGTCGCCTAAGGACGACTCTGCGGCGCGGTTCATAAGACGGTTAATGGCGTGCTTTTCGGCTTTGTGTAAGCCAGGGGTGTCGACATACACCGTTTGGTAAGCGCCATCGGTGTCGATGCCTAAGACACGATTACGGGTAGTTTGTGGCTTACGGGAGGTAATGGAAATCTTTTGCCCAATGAGGTGGTTCATGAGGGTAGACTTACCCACATTTGGGCGGCCGACAATCGCCACAAAACCAAAGTGGGGCTCACCACTAAAGGAGGCGGTAACGCCACCACGTAACTGCGCTAATTTAGCCTCTAAATCATCATCGTCTGTAGCGACGTCAGCAGCATCAGCGGCAGCGCCAGCATCATGTTTAGTAGCATGGGCTGCATTTGCTGCGACAGCAGCTGGATTTTGCTCCACTGAGGCGGCTGCTGCAGAAGTCGTATGATCCTGAGTTGCAGAGTTAGTGTCAGTGGAATCAGGGGAAGCGTTTGCTGCTTTAGCAGCGGTGTGCACCGCTGCAGCAGAGTCTAAGTTTTGCTCTGGGTGCATGGAAAAATCTCTCTGTAGCGGAAATAAAGGTGAGCTCGCAAGAGGCGCCCCTATTCCTGCTCTTATCAAGAGGAGTATCAGGTAGCGCGGAGTAAACAGCGCAGCGAGCTTGTAAGTATTAAGAAAAGTAAGGTCAGTCAGGGCCGACGAGCAGAGTAACCATAGCCAGACTGCTTAGGCATTTCAGAAGCTAAGCCTCAAGGCTTAAGCTGCAGCAGCTGACACGCAGTAGCGCCGAGGATTTTTACGGAAGCGACCAAATGTACAGCAAGCTCCGCCTCACAAGCACGCCACTGAAGAGAGTATACGGCGTGTAGCAGCAGTGGCCTACCTCTCAGCAACAGCTATCTCTACTCAGAGTTTGGTGGATACAACAAAGTAACCTCACACCTTTAGGCAAGCACATGAGCCGTGGTGATGGCGTTTCCTGTTAGCCACCTAAAAGTATTGTGTGTGTGTGTGTTCTATCCACCAATCTCTGAGGAGATCCCTGCATCCAAGGACTCAACCTTATAGGCGGCTGTAGCTTAAGCTTAGTGGTCGCTGGATCTAAAGACAACGCCTTTAGCCTGAGGACGGCCACTTTTGATAGCTGCTTTTGGTTTGGCGTTACGGCCCATTTGTCCTGACTCGTACTTATGGGTAAAAGCGTACTTGCCTTTTTTAGCTTGCAGGATGCTTTGTAATGAGAGCTTATTGCCCTCCTTACTGCCAGTTACAGGCTGTGCCTTATTCTTGAGGTGCTTTTTATTTGGCACCTGCATAAGGCTGGAAAGTGGCTCGTGCGTTGGCCGCAGCGAGAGCGTGTGTGAGCGCTCTGCTTTAGTTGCGGCGGCAGAAGCAGAGGCGGCCTCAGGGGCGTCGTTAGCAGCAGGCCCTGCGGAGTTGACGCTACTGGTAGCACTGGTGTCAGTAACATCAATGGCATCAGTGGACTTTATGGCATCAGTGGACTTTTCCGCAGCGGCCTCTGTGGAGGATGCGGCAACGGAAGCAGTTGTAGCTGTGGTGGCTGAGGTTGTAGCAAAGGCATCCTTATCCTCTGCGGCTGGTGTAGCCGTGGTGGCAGTGGCAGTTGCATCCTTATTCGCTGCAGCAGATGTATCCGTAGTGGCGGTGGCAGTTGCAACCTTGGCAGCCTCTTCCTGTGCCTTTAAGACGGCCTCTGCTTCTTGGGCGGCTTTTTTCTTCGCCTTAGTAGGCATCGCGTCAAAGCGCGTATCCACCACCGAGGTCTCTGCTAAAGCATGGGCCAGATCAAGAGCGCCATCCTCATCGCCACTGTCTTTTAAGATTGCTGGCGGTAAAACCATACCCTGCAGATTAAGCTCTTTGGTTGGGTGGGTGGCGATGTAATCAAGGGCACTACTGGCGGCCTTTTGCTCTGCACGGCGCTTGGAGGAGCCACTGCCTAAAAGCTCGTGCTCGATATGTGGCACCTTTAAGGCCACCTCAAAAATTTGCGCATTCTCATTACCGCTGACACGCACATTGCGATACGTTGGCAGGCCTAAGCGCAGCTTTTGTAAGAGCTCTTGTAAGGCGGACTTGGGATCCTTTTGAGTGATATCAGGGTTGATAGCCTCAAGGCGGGACTTAAACCACTTTAAGACCAGCTGATTTACCAGCTCCAACTGGCCATGGCTATCGATGTATATGGCGCCAATAATAGCCTCGACGGCATCAGCGATGAGGGATTCACGGCGGTAGCCACCAGATTTGAGCTCACCTGCCCCCAAGCGCAGGCAGTCTCCTAAATCAAACTCACGGCCTAATTTGGCTAAGGTGGTTTCACGTACTAAAACCGAGCGCAGGCGTGTTAAAACGCCCTCTGGCTGCTGCGGAAACTGCTTAAACAGGGCTGAGGCGATGACCATACCCAAGATAGAGTCCCCTAAGAACTCTAAGCGCTCATTGTGCTTGGCGCTGTAGCTGCGATGGGTGAGGGCTTGCTCTAAAAGCGAGACATCCTGAAAGCCATACCCAATAGTTTGCTCGAGGTTTTGGAGACGGTAGTAAGAACTGTTATCAGCCATGGAGGTAATCCAAGAACGCAGCCGATAGACGCCAGTTTTTCTTTACTCAAGGAGCTACTGCCTATAGAACTAATGCCGCTGAGGCTGAAGCCTTTGCGCGGCAAGTGTCTATGGTCTGTGGCCGCTGGCACAGCTAAAAGCGGCGCCTGATATGTTGTGCCTTACGCTTAGCGGTTGGTTAAGACAAGGACAGGAGCAACAGTAGCGTCAGCAGCTTCAGCAGCGTCAGCAGCGTCAGCAGCAGCTGCGCAGCAGCAGCAGCGGCAAACCAAGGCACAAAAAGCAGCTTGAGAAAGAACAGCGAGCGTTTATGGGCTGGGCACTCAAGAAAAAAGCACGCACTTAAGGTGCGGTGTAAGCACTGGCCACCTTTGCGTGGTGGCACAGGTAAAAGAGAGTGGCTCTAATAAGAGAGGACACAGTGCTGCGTGACAAGACTGCACTGCTAAGAGTAGCAAGCGTAGCTGAAAGTGGCGTAGCGTGATAGTGAAAAGACGGCGTGGTGTAGAGCTTAGAGATCAGCCGCTAACGTTAAGCCTCGTGCCCTAAGCTTCTGCGTAAAGTATGGGATACTGAGCTTTAAGCCCTCAACCAATGGGACACGAGGCTCCCAGCGCAGTCTGCTCTTAGCCAAGGTAATATCTGGGCGGCGACGCTGCGGATCATCGAGTGGCAAATCCTTATAAATAAGGCGCGACTGACAATTTGGAATCAACTCCAGTACCTTGGACGCCAACTCCAGAATCGTAAACTCGTGCGGGTTGCCTAAGTTTACCGGCCCCTGAAAATGAGGATCTGAGTTCATCATCAGCGTCATGCCGGAGACGAGATCGTCGATAAAGCAGAACGAGCGCGTTTGCTGACCACGGCCATACACCGTGAGATCTTGCCCTTGCAGCGCTTGGCAGATAAAGTTGCTCACCACACGGCCATCGTTGGGATCCATAAAAGGCCCGTAGGTGTTAAAGATGCGGATCACCTTAACCTTAGCGCCCTTGTGGCGGGCATAGTCAAAGAACAAGCTCTCGGCGCAGCGTTTCCCCTCGTCATAGCAGGAGCGAATACCATTAGGGTTAACGTTACCGCGATAGTCCTCGCTTTGTGGGCTAACCAAAGGATCGCCATACACCTCTGAGGTCGAGGCTTGCAGCACGGTAGCATCGTGCTTTAAGGCCAAATCCAGCACATTGATGGCACCTAAGACACAGGTCTTCGTCGTCTCAATGGAGTGCACACCTTGGTAAGCTGGAGGGCTTGCCGGACAAGCGAGGTTATAGATTTGATCCAGCTTGTTCTCTGCACCACTAAGTTGTGGCCAATCTGCAAAAGGCACACAGACATCGTGCTCGACAAAGGCAAAGCGCTCATTGTCCACAAGAGGCTGAATATTATCGTAGCTGCCGGTGTAGTTATTATCGACACACAGGACGCGATGGCCAGCCGCCAACAGGCGTCGACACAAATTGGCTCCAATAAAACCCGAGCCACCTGTCACCATTATGTACATGAGACTATCCTGAGAGCATACCCGCGAACCTAAGAGTGCAGCTCAACTCAGAACGTCATAACTGCATCCCTCAGGGTGAGAAGATGAGCAACACCAGCTTGTAAGCTCTTAAGCTTAACTTGCAACGCTAATTTCACGGGACATTGACGCACACCAAGAGCACCATAAAGCCATGGTGGGCTTAAGTTCGCGGGTATGTCCCGAGAGTGCTGATGCAGTCAAACCAGCATTAAAGCAGCAACCTTCAGCACACAGCAAGTGTTGTGAGAACAGCAAGCAAGTAAGCAAGCAAGCAAGCAAGCAAGCTTAGCTAAGCGATGCCGATACCACGGTAAGTAAAGCCTAAAGCACGGGCTGTATCAGCATTGAGCATATTGCGGCAATCCACAATATGGCGCTGACGCATGAGCTCGGCAGCAGATTTCATATCTAAATCTCTAAACTGCGGCCACTCGGTTAACACCGCCAGCACATCCGCACCCTGACAGACCTCTTCGGCGCTATGGCAGTAGGTAACACGCGTAGCGTAGCTCTCCAATAAGAGCTTGGCGTTATCCATTGCCTGTGGATCAAATACCCGCACCGTGAGTTTGCTATTGCTGTGCAGCACCTCTTGCAGAATTTGCATCGCAGGGCTGACACGGCAATCGTCAGTACCGTTTTTAAAGGCAAGGCCCAGCACGCCCACGACTGGATGCTCTTCCGCACGGTCAAGTGCGGTCAGGATACGTGTGGCCATGTCCTTAATACGCTGGTTATTGCCATTAATAGTGGCCTGCACCAGAGTCATATCGAGGTTGTTTTGGCGCGCCATAAAGTCAAGCGCCATAGTGTCCTTAGGAAAACACGAGCCACCAAAGCCAGGGCCTGGACTTAAAAAGCTAGGGCCGATGCGGCGATCAAGGCCCATGCCCGCTGCTACCTCGTAAATATTAGCGCCCGTCTTTTCGCAGAAGTTAGCCATCTCATTGATGAAATGGATCTTGGTCGCTAAAAACGAGTTAGAGGCGTACTTAATGGTCTCGCTGGAACGACGGCTCACCTGCAACAGCTTGCATTGAGGATTGAGCTTGAGCAGCGGTTGGTAAAGCTCATAGACCACTTTTTTGGCCGCCTCGGTATTGGCACCGACGACAATGCGGTCAGGGTGAAAGAAGTCGTGAACAGCATAGCCCTCGCGTAAGAACTCAGGCAACGAGATCACGTCAAACTTTTCTTGCGCGACATTCTTGGCGATGAGACTTTCGACATTATCGCCAGTCCCTACTGGCACCGTAGACTTGTTGGCTACCACCGTATAGGAGTTTTGCTGTAAGTACTGAGCCATCTCCGTGGCAGCTTCGTAGACATAGCGCATGTCCGCTTCGTGCGTCACAGGATGTGGTGGCGTGCCTACGGCAATCACCACTAATTGCGCGCCCACAACACCATCTGCCATAGAGGTCGTAAAGGTGATGTTACCGGCGGCAAAATTCTTTTTTAAGAGCTCGGAGAGGCCCTCTTCGTAGAGGGTAACCTTGCCTTCTTGCAAGGTAGAGATCTTGGAAACATCGCGGTCAATGCATACCACTTGGTGGCCTAGCTCCGCTAAGCCCACACCGGTAGGCAATCCGACGTAACCTGTACCAATAATGGCTACTTTCATCTAACACCGGCGCGGCTACCACCAAGAGCACTTGGGGAGGAAACGCCGTCTCCTTTTCTTTGTTCCGTTAAGAGGTGATGCGCTTAAGCGCGCAAGCTACGCCGATGGCGCCTTAATCAATACCGCCGATACGCTCCCAGCGAATCGCTGACGGGATAAAGCTTGGTAAGAAGTCATCAGCGCTACGGTTAAA
The DNA here is from genome assembly GCA_018884035.1 of Candidatus Anaerobiospirillum pullicola. Classification (GTDB taxonomy): domain Bacteria; phylum Pseudomonadota; class Gammaproteobacteria; order Enterobacterales; family Succinivibrionaceae; genus Anaerobiospirillum; species Anaerobiospirillum pullicola. Next base: position 7,977 of record JAHLFE010000010.1, on the reverse strand, counting down.
CTCCAGAGAGAGCCAAATTCCCACGGTGCGGCCAATGAGGTTCTCTTTTGGTACAAAACCCCAGAAGCGGCTATCCTTACTGTTGTCGCGGTTATCACCCATGACAAAGTAATAGCCTTCAGGCACAATCCACGAGCCACGCAAAGCCCCCTTTTGGCGGAAGTAGTAAGGCGTCAGATCAGGCACGCGCGTATTGACTTGCATGCGGTGCGTAACCTCACCTAAGGTCTCCGCAAAGACTTGGTACTTCTCCTCATAAGTAGCACCCTGCTCGGTGATATCACCCACATACTTCACCGGCACCGGCTCTGGGCTCGCGCAGTTGCGCTGTAGATTTTTACCACCATCACCATTAGCATTAATTGACTCTGGCGTGACGTTTTCTGGCAGCACACAGGCTTTACGCAGGTACACGCGCTTACCGGCAAAGATCACCTCGTCGCCTGGGACGCCAATCACTCGCTTAATGTAATCGATGCTCGGATCCTCTGGGTACTTAAAGACCACCACATCACCACGCTGCGGCTCATCATTCTCAATCCAGATGCTATTGGTGAGCGGGTTGCGCATGCCATACGACCACTTGGAGACCGCGATAAAGTCGCCAGGCAAGAGCGTTGGCTCCATCGAGCCAGAAGGAATGCGAAAAGGCTCAAAGACAAAGGCGCGAAAGAGAAACACAAAGAGGATCACAGGAAAGAGTGAGCCAATTTGCGTTACCAAAGATGAACCGTCTTTTAAGCGCTGAGCCTCTTTACGTGGCAGCTTAGGGTTATCAGCTAAAGCCTTGCGATAGGCCTCTAACCGCGCAGGGCGCAGCTTAAAGAAGTCAAAGGCGAAAGCGAGGCCCGAAAGGAGTGAGGCTATAACCAAAACCAAGGAAAAAGTGTTCATGGCACCCACATGCTGTGCTGATGATGGTGGTTACACCCAGTAGAGCAACAGCCGTTACCCTACTGCATGCAAGAGTACAGAGGTAATTGTACTAATCCTTGCCCACCTTTAAAATCGCGAGGAAGGCCTCTTGTGGCACCTCGACGCGACCTAACTGCTTCATGCGCTTCTTACCGGCCTTTTGCTTCTCTAAGAGCTTGCGCTTACGGGTGATATCACCACCATAGCACTTAGCCAGCACGTCCTTACGTAAAGCCTTAACGGTACAGCGAGCGATGATCTGGCCACCGATAGCCGCCTGAATAGCGATATCAAACATCTGCCGTGGGATCAGCTCTTTCATCTTCTCGACTAAGGCACGGCCACGGGACTGAGCAATAGAACGGTGCACAATGATAGCTAAGGCATCGACGCGCTCACCTGCAATTAAGATGTCCACGCGCACCAGATCGCCACGCTCAAAGCGCTTAAAGCTGTAGTCAAGAGAGGCATAGCCACGCGATACCGACTTTAAGCGATCAAAGAAGTCGAGTACCACCTCACTCATTGGCAGCTCGTAAGTTAAGGCCACCTGATCGGCGTGGTAAACCATGGAGGTTTGCACACCACGCTTTTCTTGGCAGAGCGTCATCACCGCGCCCACATAGTCGCTTGGCATTAACATGCGGCACTCCGCGATTGGCTCACGGATCTCGGCAATGTTGCTGATAGGAGGCAGCGCCGCTGGACTGTCGATGTGCACTATCTCACCTGAAGTCAGTAAGATCTCGTAGATTACCGTTGGGGCGGTAGTGATGAGGTTTAAGTTGTACTCACGCTCCAGACGCTCTTGGATGATCTCCATGTGGAGCATGCCTAAGAAGCCGCAGCGGAAGCCGAAGCCTAAGGCGGTGGAGTTTTCTGGCTCGAAGAAGAGCGAGGCGTCGTTCAGCGAGAGCTTATCTAAGGCGTCACGGAAGGCATTGTAGTCATCGGTATCGACAGGGAACATACCGGCATAGACCTGAGGCTTAGCCTTTTGGAAGCCCGGCAATGGCTCGGCCGCCTCATTGCGAGCATGGGTAATGGTGTCACCTACAGGTGCGCCATGAATGGTCTTAATGCCGCAGACCACCCAACCGACTTCACCGCAATTGAGCACGCCCACGTCCACACGCTTTGGAGTGGAGATACCTAAGCGCTCCACCTCCCACGTTTGGTTGGTGCTCATGACCTTGATCTTGTCGCCCTTACGGATAGTGCCGTTTTTCACGCGCACTAAAGAGACCACGCCTAAGTAATCATCAAAGTAGGAGTCGATGATGAGGGCTTGCAGCGGTGCCTCGGGATCGCCATGTGGGGCGGGAATAGACTGCACCAAGCGCTCGAGGACATCGGTGACACCGATACCGGTTTTGGCAGAGCAGCGGCATGCGTCATGAGCCTCAAGGCCGATGATGTCTTCGATCTCGAAGATAACTTTTTCAGGATCGGCGGCTGGCAGGTCGATCTTATTTAAGACAGGGATGACCTCTAAATTGAGGTCGATGGCCTGATAGCAGTTAGCCAGAGTTTGGGCCTCGACGCCTTGACCGGCATCGACGACCAGCAGGGCGCCCTCGCAGGCGAACAAGGAGCGAGAGACCTCGTAGGAGAAGTCGACGTGGCCTGGGGTATCGATGAAGTTAAGCTCGTAGGTTTTACCGTCTTGAGCTTTATAGTGCAAGGTGACAGCTTGGGCCTTAATAGTAATGCCGCGCTCACGCTCGATGTCCATAGAGTCAAGCACTTGCGCTTGCATTTCACGATCGGAGAGGCCACCACAGACTTGGATGAAGCGATCAGATAAGGTGGACTTACCGTGATCGATGTGGGCGATGATCGAGAAGTTACGAACTAAGTTTTGGTCGAAAGTGTCAGCCATATGCAACCCAAAAGGAGAGTCCCGAGACTAGGCCGCGCTCCCGTCACAGACAAGCAACCTAAACCAAACACGCTACAGAACGGGGAAGGGGAGAGGGAATAAAGAGCCTAGCAAGGTGGCGCCACTAGCGCCGATGGGGCGATAAATAAAAATGTCCCTAAGAGGGCATACAATACCACAAAAGGCTTGTTTTAGGCAGAAGAGAAAGCAGCTCACTTGTAAGCAGTTGCGGACAACTGCTACAGAGAGCCATAGCCAAGGCTCGAGAGGGAAACGAAGTGATGGGATAGCGTGGCAGAACACTTAGGATTATAGCTGCCACCTCAAGATAAGCACCTGCAGACAGACGGGGAGTGCGAACGTGCAGGCCAATGATAATGTGCGAAAGCAGCGTACCGCCTAACCACGCACGAGGTTATGGTGCCGCTCATCACCGCCAATAGTAGAGTCTACATCAGCTACAGTGTAAAACTCCTTTAAAGGATAAGCTCTGAACATCTTGAGCTCATTGTAAGCAAGGTACCCCAACAGATAATCTGCTGGTAAGCGCACTGGATAGCCCAGTTCTAACAAACGCTGACAGCCACTGCGCTTAATGACGTAAAACACTGCATTTCCAACCAAACGACGTTGATTAAATAGCACATTGAGCGCTGGGCAATGTAAGCCCGCCCTCTGGAAATAGAATTCGTTTTGCGACCCAAAACGATACTTACGGGCGCATGGCAGATTTTTGAGCCCCTCATGAAAGGTAATATCGACTACATCCCAAGGCTCACGAATGCGATCAAGATTCTCCAAGGCCAAAAGCGCTGGAGGATACAAAACTATGTCATCCTCTAAAATCACAGCCTCTTCTAAACCCAGATCAATGATGTGCTGATAGAGACGCAAGTGGGAAAAAGCACAGCCTACCTCTGCAGGGGTTAGCTGGTTTTCAAAGATTGTTTTACGACCAAAACGCAGCGGCAACACTATTTGTGGCTGCAATTGACAGCGTTTAAGCTGCTCTGCAGTCAACTGCCGTCCATCAGTGGCGTTAAAGAACTCAAAGTCTAAGCCAAACTGTGCCATCATCTGCGCCACGTGCTCGCGCCTATCAAGGCTTCTAGCCAGATTGATCACAAATATTTTCAAAGCCACAGTGCATCACCTTGCTTGGGAACAATGTCAAGCAGACTGTAAGTCCACCGTTAGCAGCATCATCTTGGGATTTATCCATGCCCAAACAACAAGACACAGAATCCAAAACGTAACATTAGGGAACCATAAAAGGCTTTACCTTTTAACGCAGGTTAGCGCTACATTACCGCAGGAGTACGCCCCGCGCTTAGAGGCTGTTAGCTACTGGTATCACCCACATGCATCATGCTTTCTGCCATGGTTACACCTATTGTAGGCGAAACAGCAACAAACAGCTTGAGAGTGCTGGCGGATATAAAGCAAACTGGTAGCATTGTGAGGCTATTTGTTTACGATTGAACGCGACCGCAACGGCCGAGCATTACTCTTTGATCTTGGTTAAAACGAACTCTGCCAAGGCTACTGGCACCTCCCCCACAACCGCATATTCGTGATGTAAGGTGTTCTTGCGCACAATACTAATGGTGCCATTGGTCAGCACAGGGTAAAAAGAGCTACTACGCTGGTTACGGTAGACGCGAAACGAGGTCAGTCCATCAGAAAACTCTTGGTAAATGCACTGCTGGCCGCCTTGCGTAAAGTGCCCCTCACCAATGATGGTGTACACCTGTGGAATGTTAAGCTCTGGCCATACCTTTAAATTGGATGCTTTGAGCTCGGCTGCGGTGCGCGCCATATTAGAGCCAGTACCGGCAGAGCCTGTAGCCATAGTGGCACCAGCACTAGCAGTTGGTGCTGGTAGTACAAGGTTGAGACGCTCTGGCACCTCAGTCTCGCTTGTTGCATTAGCTGTAGGTGATGGCACCTGCACTTTATCATCTGCTAACGCCGAGAGGCTTTGGCCAGAGCCATTGCCACTGCCACTACTTGCATAAGCAGGATTAGTCACACTGTTCCCTATGAGTCCTTCAGAGGTTAACGTGCCATTGGCCTGACTCTCTGCAATGCGGTCAAATACGAGGTCGTGGATAGGGAAATCACCACCAGCAATGATACGGCTATCCATGGTAGTAAGCCGTGAGAGTACTACGCCTTTAGGGTCAATCACCGAGAGCTCTACAGGGAAATCCGACTCGTCTTCTTTGGCCAGCAAAAAGGAGTAGCGTAAGCCCTCTTGCGGTATGAGGCGCAGTAAACTCACCCGCTTCCCCATGACACGGGTGCGCCCCGTGAGCACGCAGGAGTAGTTTTTGAGCTCCTTAGTGGAACCAAAAAGGTGATCCCAGATCAGTGTAGGATGCCATGCAAGGGGCAGCGGTGTATTAGCGCTATTGGCGTAATCAAAGCCCTCGCCGTTACGCAAGGCATAGCCACGAATATCGCCATTTAAGTTTTGCCACAGCACGTAATGGGAGCCATTGGAGCCTAAGATCTGCAGCACGATAAAAGGGGAGATGCCATTGGCATTGGAGTGCAGAATCACTGACTGCGTATTGGTGGTCAGAATACGCTCACGAGTCTCATTAAAGGAGTTGATGCAGGCCATAATGGCGCTATCGGCATCGCCATTTACAGGCTGCATGCCAGAGGTATTAGGTGTCGTATTTACCGCAAACTCTGACAGAGTAGCAGCATCTGGCGCTAGAGACTCTCTTCCCTCAGGCTGTGTTGCTTGTTGCTCTTTTAAGGCACTTGTAGCGTGATCGTAGCTCTCAACCAAACCAAAGCCCGAGGCGCCTCCTAAAGAGGCATCAGGAGCGCTACTCGCCGCAGCAGCTGAGCTATTGACTGTCCCCTCAGCAGACAGGGCCACCTGCAATGAGGCACCAGTGACAAACATTGCAGTCATGGAGATAGTAAAGACAAAACGCTGGCAAAAAGTGCAGATCATTAGCCTTAATCTCCTCGGTCAGAGTTTTTGGTCAGTCCCAAAATACAAAAGGATCCGCAAGGGATCCTTCTGTTGCTGTGGCGCATTGCGCTCACAAAAGCTTGCCGCTACCAAGTGCAGGCAAGTTTAGCGCCGTGTCTACTGCGAGGCCGGACTGTTAGTGCGTCGCAGCAGCGGTGTCGAGCACATAACCCTGCACATAGAGATTAATACGCTCTAACTCCTCTTTTTGCTGCCGCTCCACCTCAGAGTGGTAAGTCTCATTACCATTGGACACGCGCGATGACGGCATTTGCTCTACATGCATGAGCACATCGTTATCGCTGTTTTGGTAGCTGGCAAGACTCAAGCCGCTCACAGGGCCAACCGTCGTGGTGGCAACAGTCGCTGCTGGATCGCTGATCACCGGATCAGCGGCATTGTAGGTTTGCAGTCCGACAATAGCGACCACAGCCACAGTAGCGGCGATTGCGGCCTGCGAGACAAAGCGACCTAAGCGCTTTAAGGTAAAGAAGCGGTGCAGTGCAGACGCTTGCGTCTTTACCTGCGCATCCACGTTGGCCGTGTGCTGTGGCGTTAAGGCCACGATCTCGTCTTGATCGGCAAGCTCCTGAACCTGCACCTGTGCCTGTGCCTGCTGCAGATTGGCTGCTAAATTGTGGTACTGAGCCTTTAACAGGGAGCGCTTTTGCAAAAGCGATGGCAGCTCATCATCCTCGCATGGTGGCACCCAGCCTAAGCCCTGCTCAGAATCAGAGGCAAGCGGCTCCTCATCCTTAAGCCTTGCCATGACCTTGTCTGCAAAGTTGAGGTCGATCTTTGCAGGCATCTCGCCACGCAATGCGCTGCCGATCAGGGCCCAATTCTTCATATGCCCCTTGACCTCAGCGGAGGCCAAAAGAGCACTATCCTCTGGCACTTGCTGATGGCTTTGTCCATCAAAAAGCTCCGAGGCATGCAGTAGAGGCTCGTATTTTTTTGATGACAGCTGTTGCATACGATGCTCCAAACTAAAGTCCTTGTGCAAACTGAACCATCTTATCTTCAATGAACTGGCGAGCTCTGAAGATACGCGAGCGCACGGTGCCGATGGGGGAGTCCATCACAGCGGCGATGTCCTCGTAGGACAAGCCGTCGACCTCGCGCAGCACGATGGCCCGTTTCAGATCAGGGGGAAGCTCATTCATCGCTTGCGTGATAACCTGTTGCAACTCTTCAGATTCAATCAAGCTATCAGGCGACTCGTGGGTAACCAAAAGGCCTCGCACGTCTTGCTGACTATCAAAGTCAGGAGCATCGATATCGACGCTATAGCGGTGCTTTTGGTTTTGCTCCAAAAACGACTTGGCGGTATTGATCACAATACGGTAAAGCCAAGTGAAAAAAGCGCTCTCCCCACGAAAATTGTGTATAGCCCGATAGGCACGGATAAAAGCTTCCTGTGCGACGTCATTAGCGTCAACATAGTTGTTGACATACTTAAAGGCGATATCACACACCTTATGCTGATAACGTAGCACCAAGATGTTGTAGGCTTCTTTGTCGCCTTGCTGCACCCGCTTGACGATATCGTTATCGCTATCGCTAGCGGCGACTTTATCGACAGGTGTTTTCTTCAATTGCACATCCAACATCTCACTACTGACCATTAGACGGCCTCTTAGCCCTTAAGTTCCCTTAAAAACAAGGAAACCGCGCAGGGCCCAAGAGAAAGCAGCGCGTCTAAGAGAGCACAAATGGCTTGTTCATCGCCTTTGTTGCCGCAAGAGCAAAAGTTTCCGCAGCAGAGAAAAAACTGACTACGAGCTTCTTAAAAGGTTCTGCTAAAGTTTCCGCTCCAGATCATCTTGCTTGCAAGAGGCACACGTATGCGCTTGAGCGCGGGGCACTAGTTGTAACATGCTTGTCTGACAAGCATGCTCTTCTCCCACGCCACGCAAGGAGCGCAGCGTAGAGGCATCTTTTCGGCAAAGGAAACTACATGATAGCAAAAGCAGGCGGCAAAGACTAAGAAGCCAGCAATAAGGGCTTAACAGCTGCAAGGCTGCGGAAAGCAGCTTTACGCTCCTTAAATATGGCAGCAAAGAGGGCATGCTCTTCGGTCATTTTAGGCCGTGTAATCTTAGTTGTGCCTTAGGCCCCAAGTCCATGCGCTCTTACCAAGCGCGTATCTGCTTGACCTTTCGATCCACGTGAAAAAAAAAAA
>JAHLFE010000001.1 GCA_018884035.1 Candidatus Anaerobiospirillum pullicola | reverse complement strand
ATCCATTAAAAGCCGATAAATCAGGGATTTATCAGTGGAGGCTGTGCGTTAGTGACCGCTTGGTGTCCTTTTACAAACAAGGGATCTCAGGGTATGGATTAATACACGGACTTAGCAAACGCTGTACTAGTTAAGAAAAAGCTGATTTATCAGGGAAATAAGATGCTGTGGACTGGCTTACGGTCAGCGCCTTGTTAGGTCAGCAGTTAGCGCCGCTGATGCCTAAGCGAGCGCTGCTGGCGCTGCAGCTCGTGGCGCACTTGCGTCGCCACTTCGAGGGCTAAGTCACTGAGCGCATAGCCCATATCACTAAGCTGTGCCTCACCAGCATGCTGCGGTGCATTCTGTGGTGGTGTGGCCATCTTGTAGGCATTGCTGAGGCTGCTTTGCTCGTAGTGCTCTTTGGTCGAATGCAGAGCTTGCTCATCACTGTGGCTGCTGTGCCAATCCTTAGGATCGACGGTATTATCGATCTGTTCTTGGCTCTGGGCAAAGGCTGCACGCTGGTACTCATTGCGTGCGGCACTCTCGTTTAAGGCTTCGCCATTAAAAGTCGAGGACACCGCCGAGCATTGTAAGCGGATATGCACATGCGGTAAGAGCTGCGTGAGCTTCTTTTGCTCATGGCTCATATAGGCCTCAGCTTGCTCTACGAGGGATGCACTCTCGGTAATTTGCCCCATGTCCCAAGCGGCGGCAGTGTCCTGAGTGTGCGTGAGCGCTGTTGTACTCTGCGTACTTGCTGTTGGTGCTGGTAAGAGCGCCGTTTGCTCTGGTGTTGGTAGGGTCAGAGTATTGAGCTCCTGCTCATTAGGCTCGGGTAATACCATTGGGACTGGGTACTCAAACTCCGCAAACTCGGGGTCAGTGACCATGGTCTGCTGCTCGAGCTTGCCCCCCAGCTCCGGATCAAGCGGTGGCAGATCACTCTTCGGTGCAAAATCATGCTCACGAACTACTTTAGCGGCGGTGAGGGCCGCAAGGGTGGAGCCAGCCCATGCTCGTTTGCCTGTACCATCTTCCTGATGGGCAGCCAGTGTCCGCCAAAAGACTTCGGGTGGGGTCACCATAGCCTCGGCATACAGAGTAAGCGTCGCTGCCGGAGAAAGGGCAGGTGATTGTAGTGCGGTGCTTTGCTCCATACTCACAGCGGAAGCGGGTACGGTACCAGATAAGCTGGCAGTCTCTAACGCAGCGTAGATGCTACTGTGAGTAACGCTTGCAGCAGCAGCTGCTGCAGCTGCTGTGGTGGCTGTGGTGTCATTAGTCGTTGCTGGATAGAGGGTATAGGCCAGAGGCACCGAGACTGTGGATTGGCGTAAGTTAGATGCGGCAGAGGCAGAATAGGCTGAAGCAGGCACAGCGGCGGACGTGCTGTTAAGCCCTGCGGTGTCCTCTGAATTGGCTGCTGCCGTGGTGTTGGTAGTAGCGGCAGTAGTGGTACTGTCAGTCAAAGCTGCAGCGGTGTTGCTTACAGTGGCGGGCGCTGTCAGGGGCGCTGTAGTACTGTTCCCTGGCGCTAAGGCAGATGTGGCGTTGCGGTGAGGTGGCAGCGTCGTTGCTGCATGTTCGGCGTAAGTGTTACCGGCAGAGAGCGACGTCACTGCCAATGGTGTGTGCGTCGCGGCGTTAGGGCTGTAAGCGGAGGGTAAGGAGGTTGTAAGGCTGCTTTCATCACTGTTCTCAGTACCGTTCTCAGTACTGCTCTGGCTGTGAGTTCCTAGTGCTACTTGCGGGTAAGAGGCACTATTGTGACTGCTGCCATGCATTGGGTGCGAGGTGAGGCCCAAGTGCGCGCCTAAGGAGTGCAGGGCCTGTGCAGGGTGGGTAAGAGTACGATTAAGCGCGGCTAAGTGGCTGGTGATGCTATGGCGCTTGTAGTAGAGCCACGATTTGTATTCTTTGGACAGCTGCGTAGCAGAGGTGATAAGCGCCGTGAGATTGACCACACCCTGACGTTGTGTACCAAAAACGTCTTCACTCATTTCGCGGGCGCGGGTGAGCGGGTTGGTGACGTTATCGTTATTGATGTTGATACGCTCTAAGGCAGCATCGAGGGAAGCAGGGTTGTCAAAGATGATCTTGAGGCAACCACGGACAAAGTTTGACTTATGGAAAAGGGAGTAGAAAGGGATAATGGTGAGGATAAAGTTGTCGACCTGACGGCTGTTTTCAACGCCGTCGATGCACCAGTTTACAAAGTGCTCGCAGTTGCAGGTGAAGAGGTTGTAGTTGTTTTCGCCTAAGCGCGTGAGGCCGCGCTCGACTGCGGCTTTGCCCACATATTTGGGGTGCTGATGCTCGCGGATGTAGATCTCGTGTTTATCAGCAAAGGCCTGTAAGGTGACGATGGTGACACCGCCATCTAAGATGTATTCGAGGACTTTGCCCTCTCCCATGTACAGGCCGTGGTGGGTGTAGGCAAAACGGCGAGCAATGACGTGAGCGCCTGCTTGGAGGAGGGGGTTAATGGTGTCGGTGGGCAGCATGAGAGGGCCCTCTTCCGTAGTTTACAGCGTTGCTTGAGAGTGAAGCTCAGGCGTCTTGGGGGAGAGTGGGGAGTGATTGTTTCGCCACTTTACCACTTAAGGTGTCAGTAGCTTGTTGTTCTACCCGTGCTCTGAATGTCTGCAGAGTAGTGCTACCGCGCTGTGATCTCAAGAGTGAGCATTTGGCAACACAACACAGCGCTACTTGAAGTAGCGGCCTTAGCTGCGTGCTGAGCGGCTTACGCTCTTGCGCTCTTGTTGTCTTGAGCAGTGCCAGCGCGCTGTGATCTTGATCGTGGGGAGTTATGGGCGGGTATAGCCCGCTACTGAGCATAGAGTCGCTGCCAGAGCTTAGTTTACAAGGATGTCCAAGCCTTTGAGGTAAAAACTCTCGGGACATGGCAAGGCCACAGGGTGGTCGCGATCTTGACGTAAGGTGCCCACAATCTGTGCCTCCACCTGCGCATCTAAGGCTGCATCTGCCACAATCTTCTGAAAGAGTTCCTCTGTCATCAGACCGGAGCACGAAAAGGTCAGCAAGTGGCCACCAGACGCCACCAACTGTAAGCCTAAGCGGTTAATGTCCTGATAGCCACGGCAGGCCGTAGCAAGTGTTGACTTGCTCTCAGCAAACTTTGGCGGATCTAAGATCACCACATCAAACTTGGTGCCCTTTTTGACCTCCTCGCGCAGAAAGGCAAAGACGTCCTTCTTGATAAACTTGCAGCGACCTGGATCTAAGTGATTAAACGCCACACCCGCCTTTGCAGCTCCCAGCGCATGGCCTGAGACGTCCACATTATAGACGCTGCTGGCACCACCTTTTAGTGCAAACAGACCAAAGCCACCCGTGTAGGAGAAGCAGTTTAAGACCCGTGGGCCGCTACCATGGAGCTCCTTAAACTCGCAGCATAAGTGGTAGGTGTGCAAACGGCTCTGCCGTTGGTCTAAGTAACCACCGGTCTTATGGCCTTGCATCACATCAATCGGGATCGAGACGAGGTTGCTCTCTTTGACGTAGATGGTGTCAGGAATAGCCTCGGTAAGAGAAATCTGCTCTCCATCGACAGCGGCATCAGCAGCAATTTGTGGGGCGTGTAAGCGCGGTACGCTCTTGACCTGACGGCTGTTTGGCAGCGCTTTGCCTTGCTCATCTTGGAGGTTATCTTGCGCTGACGGCTGCATAAAGTCGATTAAGCCCACGCGCTGTGGTAAGTGCTCTTTGCTGCGGGCCTTGCCATCAGAACGCTCGTACAGATAGCACTCTGGATAGAGCTCATGCAGCGCCACAATCAGGTGCTCATAGTTGGCTTCCATGCCCCATGAGGTAATGGCCAGAGAGATCACCTTATCGTAGCGATCGACAATGAGACCTGGCAGGTAGTCACCCTCAGCTGCTACCAAGCGCACACCGTCGTTACCGGCCTGTTGCAGGGGGATGCGCTTAGCGCTGGCAGCGGCGAGGCGCTGCTTAAAGAAGTCGTAATCGATGCGCTCTCCTAACTTAAAGGAAATAGCGCGCAGCATGATTTGCGAGTGGGGAGAGTAGTGGGCGTAGCAGAGGAATTTGCCCTGATGGTCGCGTATCTGGCATAGCGCTCCAGCGGCAATATCCTTTTTGGGGGCAGGCTTACAGAGCTTAAGCTCGACGGTTTCTTGGTCGGTGCTGGGCTTATCTAAGTCCACAATGGAAGCTACAGCTTTGGAAAAGACCCATGGGTGGCGGCGGAGGAGAGATTTATCGCGCTCGGGATAGAGGATAAAGGCGAACATGGATTTTTTCCTTTAGTTGCAATCATGGAGAATGGTAGAGAGTGGTTGGAAGTGGTTGAGAGCATAGCCGCGACCATAAGAGAGCAGCGCCACTCAGTGCGTCAGAAATGACGATGTCACCGTCCCCCTCATGGTGATGCAGACGTGCAAAACCAGCTTGTAAGCGCTAAGCGCTATAGCTGCCACTTGCAGCACTAATAACTAAGTGCCAAGGCAGGACTGACTTAAGAGATGGTGGACTTTAGGGTAATCATGGTGCACCGTCCTAAGGGCGGCTTAGACTCAACTGCACCATGCATCTCGAGGTGTGTGTTTGCCATCACACATCCCCTCTTTCGTCATTTATTAGAGCACGCATTCCTAAGCAGCAAGATGCAATGCCGCACTCCAAGAGCACTATAAAGCCATGGTGTTCTTAAGTTCGCGGGTATGCCTAAAGACACCCTCACCACTGGGCACAGCTTCCTTGGCAGCACTTAATGAGGCACGCTTACACCTAAGCCATGGCTAAGCGTTCCTTGCTAAGCTAAATTATAACCAATACAGGGCGCTGCAAGGCTTTCTTGAGGTGCGAGTGCGCTATCGTCAGCATAACTTCAGCTCACCCCCCATTCTCCCACCCCTAAGGCTCTTATTCACATGCAGCTCACCCCTTGCTTGCCATTAGCCCCAAAACAGCGCAACTGCATGCTGGTTGCAAGTAAAGACCCCCCTCAACGCCTTGCAAGGCGCAGTAACAGGCTGTAATTTAGCCTCCCTTAGTGGCTATACAGTGGCAGCGTACAATCCTGCTGCTTTGGTTTTTTTGCCATGGCCGTAGCCATTGCCCTTGCCATGGGCCACAATACATGCGCGGATGAGTTTTGGTGTGCAGGTGGCTGTAGCCCTGCCTTTGCCCCTGTAGGCTGTAACCTCAAAGGACATAGAGCTTATGAGACGAGACAAACTGATTAAATGGGGAATCGTAGGTGTCGCCGTAGTGGCTCTGTTAGGCTACGGCATCTACTCCCTTACTTACACCGAGCCCCCAACCTATATGACCGCTACCCCAAAGGTGCGTGACATTACGCAGCAGGTGTATGCCACCGGCACCATCTCCGGTAAGGTCGAGGTGGACATCGGTGCGCAGGTATCCGGTCAGATCAAAAAGCTCTACGTCAGTAGAGGTGATAAGGTTAAAGCCGGTGATCTGCTCTGCGAAATCGATCCTGAGATTCAAGAAAACGATTTACGCCGTGCTCAGGCCGAGGAAAAGCTGATCCTCGCGCAAATTGCCTCCAAAAAGGCCGAGCTGGAGATGCTGGCTGCTGAGAACACACGGCAGCAAAACCTGCTGGTAAAGGATGCCACCAGTAAGCAAACAGCGCAGCAGGCTAAGGCCCAATACCTTATGGCGCAAGCTGATTTAGACGCGCTGCAAGCGCAGTATGAGCAGGCGGTGATCTCGGTAGACGATGCCCAGACCAATTTAGGCTACACCCGCATTGTGGCGCCAATGGATGGTACGGTCTACGCCATTCCCGTAGAAGAGGGCCAAACGGTTAATGCTAACCAGACCACGCCTACCATCTTAAAGCTGGCTAACCTCGACATTATGACCGTGGAGGCTGAGATCTCTGAGGCGGATGTGGTTAAGGTCAAGCCAGGTATGGACTGCCGCTTTACCATTATGGGCTTGCCAAATCATTACTTTGAGGCCGAGCTACAGTCGATTGACCCTGCTCCAGCGTCAGCAGAGAGCACTACTAGCTCCAGCTCTACTGCCAGCTCCACCACAGAGGCGATCTATTACAACGCCCTCTTGGATGTTGACAATACTGAGGGCCTCTTACGCATTGACATGACAGCAGAGGTAGAGATCACTATTGCTGCTGCTCAAGGCGTAAAGGCTGTGCCAATCTCGGCGGTGCAAAACGAGAATGCCGAGGGTGAGGCTACAGTCTTTCAACTGGTAGATGCTGGTGTCGTCAAGCCGGTGCGGGTGAGCTTAGGCATCCGCGATGAGCAATACGTCGAGGTAAAAAACGATGATTTTGATACCTCGATTCCGGTGGTGATTGGCGATGATGTGGCTACGGCCGCTGCCGCCGCAGCCTCCTCGCGTCGTCGCGGCCCACGCATGTTCTAAGGCCACATGGCAGTGACGCCATTGTTACCTGTTACCTGTTACCTGAGGGATATGCCTTGGGGATACAGGGAGCTTCTTAGGAAGGTAACCTAAAAAGCGCCTGACGGCGCCTTATCTCAAGAGTAGCGTCTAAGCAAACACCTACTCTCAGGATAAAACACCTGATTGCAGGCAGTTACTTCCTTTGGGATTTGCTTTTTTGGGATAAACGCCTTCTTAGAGTGGGTGAATACCAAGGTCAGCACTATCATTGCCATTAAGCAAGCAAAAGAGCTATGAAGCTGGCGTTTGGTGTGGCCAGCATTGAGACCTTGAGGTAGTGGTGGAGCCCAGTGTGATGTGCACAGTGGCCTCTTCACCAAACTCTAAGCAGAGATACGCTGGCATCTTGGGGTAAGCACCTCAAGGCGCAGCATGACACTGCAACGTAGGTATCATCACAAGCGCCTGACAGCGCCTTATCTTGAGAGTAGCACCTCAGCAAACACCTATTCTCAGGGTAAAACACCAGATTGTAGGCAGTTACATCATTTGAGATTTTGCTTTTTGGTACACGCTCACCGCAACCAAGTAAGGATGTCATGATTATGGCACTTACTGTGACCATACTTGAGGTATTGGTGGGGCCACGTGCGCTGTGCCCAGTAAGATCTCCACTAAGCTCTAAGCAGAGCCGGACACGCTTGCCACTGGGAGTAAGAGCCGTAAGGTGTTGGTAACACTCCATGGTAAGCCACGCAAGCACTCATTACACTCCCACGTAACTCCACTCTACTCCACTTCACGCTACTCCACTCCACTCCACTCCACTACATTCAGCACTTCCTTTTCACCTCACCACCACAGGAGTCTTGCTCGTGCAACATGATGTCCTCTTAGAACTAAAAGATGTGCGCCGCTCCTACCAGTCGGGTAACTCCATGGTCGAGGTGCTTCACGGCATCAACCTCACCGTGCGCCGTGGCGAAATGGTGGCGATCATCGGCCCGTCGGGCTCAGGTAAGTCTACCCTTATGAACATCATTGGCTGCCTTGATAATCCCACCTCAGGCAGCTACAAGGTCATGGGTAAAGACACACTGAACATGCTCCCTGACGACCTAGCCGCGTTACGCCGTGACTTCTTTGGTTTTATCTTCCAGCGCTACCACCTCTTAGGTCACCTCTGCGCCCGTGAAAACGTGCAGGTGCCAGCGGTATATGCCGGTGTGCGTAAGAGCAAGCGTGATCAGCGCGCGAATGAGCTTTTAGGCAACTTAGGCTTAAGCGAGCGTGTGGAGTATCGCCCTGCGCAACTTTCGGGTGGTCAGCAACAGCGTGTCTCCATTGCCCGTGCGCTGATGAATGGTGGTCAAATCATCTTAGCCGACGAGCCTACCGGTGCTCTTGACACTAAGTCCGGTCAGGATGTGATGCGCACGCTCCAAGAGCTCAATGCTAAGGGCCACACCATTATCATTGTGACGCACGATCCGCGCATCGCCTCCTGTGCCCGCCGCGTCATCGCCATTGAAGATGGTGCCATTAAGTCCGACACCATCAATGAGACGGTGCCTGATCCTTTTGCTTTACAGGAGCAGGGAGAGCAGGATAAGGAGCCGACCATTAATAACATGTGGTCGCGCTCTTTAAGCTCACACATTGACCGCTTTAAAGAAGCCTTTGTCATGGCCTATCGTGCCATGCTCGCCAATCGCATGCGTACTCTTTTGACCATGCTGGGTATCATCATTGGCATCATGGCGGTGGTGTCGGTTGTGGCCTTAGCCCGTGGTGCCTCCGAACGCATCATTTCCAATATTGCGTCTATGGGTACCAACACCATTACAGTCTACCCAGGTGAACGTATGGGTGACGTGCGCTCAGGTAGGGTGAGGTCGCTTACGCCACGTGATCTGGTGGCACTGCAAGGCCAGCCTTTTGTGGACTCGGTCTCGGCGTCGGTGCAAAGCAGCTCACTGGTACGCCGTGGTGCTGAAGAGTCTAATGCCACAGTGCAAGGTGTGTCGTTAGACCTCTTCCGTGTGTATGGCCTGTTGTTAAAGGACGGTCGTATCTTTACCGAGCAAGAGCTTGAGTCTCGCGCGCAGGTATGTGTCATTGATGACAACACCGCTAAGCTCTTTTTCTCGACCGAAGACCCACTGGGTAAAAACATTATTGTGGGCAATGTCTCGGTGCGCATTATTGGCGTGTTGGAGCCAACGGACTCCTTTGTGATCCGTGGTGAGAATCCAACCGTCTTTATGCCGTACACCTCGGTGATGACGCGCCTCTTAAACCAAAACTACTTATCCTCCATTGTGCTGCGTATTAACGACGGCTTCTCCGCACCGGTAGCGGAGAGTGCTATTAAGTCGATTTTAACCAGCCGTCATGGGCGAGTGGACTTCTTCTTACAGTCCTCAGATACGATCATGAAGTCGATCGAGGAAGCCACCATGACCTTTACGCTCATGATTTCTGCCATTGCCGTGATCTCGCTGGTGGTAGGAGGTATCGGCGTGATGAACATCATGCTGGTGTCGGTAACGGAGCGTACCAGAGAGATTGGTATCCGCATGGCTGTGGGAGCCCGTCAGGCTGATATCCTTGCGCAGTTCCTCATTGAGGCGGTAATGGTCTGTATGCTTGGTGGCTTAATGGGCGTGCTGCTGTCCTATGTCGTAGGACAGATCATTATGTACATGGTGCCGACGATTGTGCTGTCATACTCGATTGACTCCATTATTGCGGCGGTGCTGACATCGTCGGCTATTGGTATTGCCTTTGGCTTTATGCCAGCGCGCTCGGCATCGCGCTTAAACCCAATTGAGGCCTTAGCCCGCGAGTAGGAAGTAATTGCACCACCACCACCATCGTCACCACGCCGCCACCACTACCGCAGCAACCATAACCTGTATGACCACAAGCGCGAATCTCTCAGGGGTTGGGTGCTGAGCAGATTGAGCAGCGGATACACTTCTTTTGGGGCTGGGGAGGTGACTCTTTTGCGCAGCTGTATCTCTAAGCCGTGTTTGGTGGTAGGCTTAGAGGTATGACGTGATGTGGTGTGCTGTGCTGTACTGTGCTGTGGTAAGCACTAAGGTAAAACCACGCAGACGCTTATGAGCGCCTGCATTATGGTTCTACTGATCGTACAGGCGTTGCACGTTAGCGCCATTAAAGAGGTGCTTTGCTGCTATTGCGGCCACTGAGGCTACGTAGGCTACAGCTACCCTGTGGCCAGCCGTGTGCTGACTATCCTCGGATTAGGTCTGTACTTGCGCTTTGCTGCTGCTGCTGTTACTTGCAGCAAGTGGCGTGAGCACTGCTTCTGAGTCTGTGGCGACAGACCCACTGTGAGTTGGTAGCAAGCAGTGCGCAGCTACCAGCATGCGCACTCCATGGAAGTCCACTTTTCTCGTTTTTGTTTTGCTAATGGGATTACGAGCATGCAAAAGGGTGATAACAAGGCTTTAGAGAGCAAACTGCAAGATGACGAGCTCTTAAAGCTCTTTGTCGACTTGGTGGCTTTTGACACACGCTCGGACATTAGCAGTCATGACACGCCATCGAGTATTGGCCAGTTACGCTTGGGCGCCTATCTCTTAAACCAAATCTCCCGTCTGCAATTAAAGCCAGTGCAGACCAAAGAAGGCGTCATTATCACGAAGATTCCTGCCACTGCCGGTTACGAAAAGGCCGAGCGCTTATGCCTTTTAGCCCACCTCGACACCGCGCCAGATGCCTCTGGTAACAATGTTAAGCCTGCCTTAGTGGTGGGCTACCGTGGTGATGGCATTGAGCTTGAGAATGGCAATGTCATTGACCATGAGATTTCCCCCGAGCTTGCCAATCACATTGGGGAGGACATCGTGGTCACCGATGGCACCACGCTGTTAGGTGGTGATGACAAAGCAGGTATCGCTGTGCTGATGCATCTCATGGAGCATGTGGTAGATGACTCCATTGTGCACGGCCCCCTGACCGTAGTCTTTTCCGTAGATGAGGAGATTGGACGCTCGACTAAGTACTTGGATATTGAGTCGCTCGCTAGTGACTTTGCGGTGACCATTGATGGCTGCGAAAAGGGTGAGCTTGATGTGGCCACCTTTAATGCCGAGGGCGCGATGGTGACCTTTAATGGGCGGGTGGTGCACACTGCCATTGCTTATGGCAAGCTCAAGAACGCCTTAAAGATGATGGCGGAGTTTATTGCGGGGCTGCCTGCTGATGAGGCTCCAGAGACTACCAAGGACGAGGCGGGCTTTTACCATGTGCACGATGCCACGGGTAGTGTGGCTCATGCCGAGCTCATGATGATTCTGCGTGACTTTGACAAAGAGGGCTTAGAGCAGCGCCACCTCTTTGTGGAGGATCTGGTCGATCAGATCAACGCCAAGTATGGCGAGAAGTCCTGTGAGGTCTTGTTTGTGTCGCAGTACGAGAATATGGAGACCGTGCTGCGGGAGCATCCAAAGATCTTGGAGTACTGCCGTGCTGCCTTTAAGAAGGCGGGTATTGAGCTTACGGAAAAGAAGGTGCGTGGCGGTACCGATGGCTCCAACTTAAGCTGCCGTGGTTTACCATGCCCGAACATCTTTGCCGGCCCACTCAATTGCCATGGTGTGTATGAGTGCTTACCGGTGCCGTCCTTACATGCCAGCTATGAGGTCACAAAGGCCTTAGTGGAGCTGGTGGCGGCGGGTAAGATCGAGGATGACGATTAAGGCGTTATCGTTATTTAGTGTCACTTTGGGTAGGAGCGCTGTGCAGCACTCGGCTTAGCGGCTCTCATGGTATCCCTAACAACCAGCAATAGCAGCGGTGGCTATGGCTGTGGCTGCTGGTCATGATGGTTACCATGAGGGCGATTATGGTGGACAGCTGACTGATAACAGATAGCAGCTACTCAGAGAGGCAAGTTTAGAGCGTAAGCCCTGTAAGTGGTCGTTACTTCTTACTTCTAAGTAGTGGTAATTACCTGTGAGCAGAGGGTTGGCCTTGAGATAAAGACAAGACAAGGCGCCAGCAGCTGCTGCTGCCACTCTGAGATATTTCAAGGTGATGCTACTCTGAGATGGCGATTAGAGGCAGCACTCTAAAGGGAGGTGAAGCATCTTTCTGGTAGCTAAGCTCTGGTACCATCTCCACAGCCTAGGCGTTAGCCGCTGCTATCGCTGCTTCTGCCACAGGTGGTAGTGATGGCTACAATGCTGCTGGATACTCGTCTGCTTCCTGCTACTCTTAGTGGTAAGAGTAGGGTGTAAGCTCCTGTGCGTGGTCAGCTCTTTCTCGGCGTTGTGTTTATCAGAAGCGATTAGCGGTCTTAACTGATATCGAGATAGAGCACACGCTGATGGTTCTCTGCACAGAAGCTCTAAGGAACGACTGACTTAATAGATGGCGGACTTTAAGGCAATCATGTATGCCCATCTTAATGAAAGGCTCAGGGTCTGCACCATTCATCTCGAGGTGAAGTGAGGTATGGGACATTACCAGTACTAAACCTTGAATCCGTCACTTATGAGAGCACCTGTTCCTAAGCAGTGACGCTACCGCCTACATCCACCGCTATCACATTGCTTTTTGCTGGGCTAACCTTTTAAGCCACAACCCCATTCCCCTTTCATCTGCCTGCCGGAGATCGTTTCATTCATGGCGCGCGTTTTTGTCACCGGAGCCAAAGGTCAAGTTGGTAGCGAGCTGGAATACGCTCTCCTCAAAGCCGGTCATCAGGTGGTCTCATCCTCACACCAGAGCCTCGACATCTCCCAATACGATAATGTCCGCAGCGCCCTAAAAGCCTCTGGTGTGGACATCGTGGTCAATACAGCCGCCTTTACCAATGTCGAGCGCGCCGAAAGTGAAAAGGCCGTAGCCTATAGCGTCAATGCCCTAGGTGCCCGTAACCTCGCTACCTGCTGTGCTCAATTGGATATCCCGCTGATCCACTTATCAACAGACTATGTTTTTGCGGTGGATAAAGAGGGGCCACATAAGGAAGATGATGTCACCGAGGGGCACTCGGTGTACGCCAAGAGCAAATTAGAAGGTGAGCACTTTGTGCTGGACTCCGGCTGCAAGGCTCTGATTATTCGCACCTCATGGCTCTTTGGGCGCTTTGGCCGCAACTTTGTAAAGATCATGCTCTCCTTAGCGCGGGAGCGTCACGAGATTGCTGTAGTAAGTGATCAACTGGGCAATCCTACCCCAGTACGTGCCTTAGCTGAGGCTATCGTCAAGATCATTCCGCAGGTGCTCAAGCCGACGTTTAAGGACTTTGGGGTGTACCACTTCAGTGGTTTTGAGGCTACATCGTGGGATGACTTTGCCCGTGAGATTTTTCGCCGAGCGCAGCAACAGCATGTGATAAACCACGAGATTAATGTGGTCTCCATTAGCTCGGAGGAGTATAAGAGCAAGGCCATGCGCCCTCATGACTCCCGCTTAAACTGCGATAAGTTTAAGAGCACCTTTGGTATCACCATGCCGTATTGGCCGCAGTACTTAGCTGAGGTCATTCGTGCTTACCAGCGGGAGAGCAAAGGGCAGCTGCCGCTAGACGGTTATGACCATACCCTCACTGCGTTTGTGACTGACAAGCAGGGTAAGTTGCAACCCGCTCCTGACAGTATGACTTTGGAATTACAGGCAGACGCCACTGAGAGTGAAAGTGCAGACAGTGCAGACAGAGCTGATGCTGACACTAACGATCGTGGTGTAGACGCAGCAGCAGAGAAAAGTACCCAAGAGAAAGCGGAGACTGAGAGCACAGAGGATAAGACGTAGTACGGCATTTGCCACCGCGCCCAAAGAGCTACCAGCATGGAGATAGGTGTGCTGATTAGCGGTCGATCGTGAGATACGGTGCCGCTGCGCCGCAGATATCCACACTACAGGGGCGGGCGCTGTAATGGTGCTAAGCACGCTCTAAGTATGCACAGCGATAATTTGCTTAAGTTTAGTACCCACTTGCTGGGTGCACCACCGCTTTTTTGCAATTAGAGGAGAACCACCATGCGCACGCTGTTTTGCTCACAGGGCTTACGTTACTCCTTATGGGGCTTAAGCTGCTTGTTCCTCTCCTCTTGCTCGCTGTTGCAAACCGATTACGAAAACCACATAGCCGCTACTGCCCCACACGGCTATGGTGAGCTCTACAACGCCCCGTCGCAAAAGGTGAGCCTCGATGGTGCGGCGCAAGATCCTAGCTCTTCTGTGGCGGCGCAGCTTGATTTCTATCGCTGCTATAACGACGACAAGCTCAATGCCATGATTGAGCGCACCTTAAGCCACAACTATGAGATCACCACCGCCTACTTAAACCTGCGGCAAGCTGAGGTGAGCTTAGGACTGGCGCAGGCTAACTTACACCCAACCGCTAACGCTTCCCTTAGCTCTAACCTCAATAAAGACCTCTCTCATGGTGCTAGCGAGCGACGCTCCTCTAGTGGCTCGTTTTCTCTTGCCTATGAGGTGGACTTATTTGGCCGCTTAGACGCAGGGGAACGCTCGTCGTATGAGGCCTTTAAGGCCACTGCCTTTGATTACAAGGCGATGCGTCTGACGCTGATTCAGCGCTGCAGCGAGTACTATTGGAATTACGCTTACGCCAAAGAAGCGCTGCAGATGGCTCAGGAGCAGTTGCAGACCTCTCAGCGGCGCTTAGACCTCATTAAGACCATGTGGCTTAATGGCGCCTCAGATGGCCTTGAGTATGACCAAGCTCTGGTCAATCACCGCAGTGTGGAGCAAATGGTATATCAGCGCAGTTATGAGCTGACAGCGGCGCATAATGCTCTAACCACTCTCTTAGGTGAGTACACGGATACGCCTTTAGAGGCGGCGATTACTGACATGGCCTTAGAGAAGACACGCACTCCGCAAATTGAGGTGGCGCTGCCTGCGAGCTTGTTGCAAAACCGCCCTGACTTAATGGCCTATGAGGCACGGGTGCGCGCCGCTTATGCTGACGTCGATATGGCCACCGCCAGCTTCTATCCTACCTTTAACCTAAATGCGGGGGTTAATGGTGGCAGCTCGGATAATCTGCTGCGCTTCTTAACTGATCCTGTAGGAGCCTTAGGGGCAGCGATTGCTTTTCCTTTCCTCAACTTCAATGAGCTGAGCCTGCAAAAGGAGAGCACCTTGCTCGCGCGTGATCAAGCCCGCCTCGACTTTGCCAATGGCTTTATCACGGCAGTAGAAGAGGTCTCTAACGCCTTAAATGAGATGAGCTACCAAGAGCAGCTGCTAAAGAGCATTGGCTCGGAGTACTTGCTGACTAAGAGCAATTACGAGCGCTATTTAGAGCGCTTCCGCTATGGCTCTGCCTCGATCTCGGATGTGCTTGATGCCTCTGATAGCCTGCGTAGTGCACAAACACGCTTATTAAGCTGCAAGCGCGACCTGCTCAATGCTTCGATGATGCTGATGATTGCCTTAGGTGGTGATAGCTTCACCAAGCCAGATGCAGAGCCAGCAGCACTACCAAGCAATGGTGCGGCAGAGCCTGTGGATGTGTACGCTCCTGAGGTGATCTTGCTGCAGGCGACGCAAGAGGTGACGCCAGTAGCGTAGGCAATATCGTGTTACAGGAAGACGCGGAGGCAGCAGTCCTCAAGCTTGAGACTAAGCTTGAGATTGCTGCCTCTTTGTTTTGGTAGCGCGGGATGTAGTAGAGGAGCACAGCCTACCACCTCAGCTTGATCTTGCATGACGGGCAATAGGCAGGGCTTACCGTGGAGCGTGGCTAACAGCAGACTTAAGTGCAAAGCCACAAACGACCGATCTTAAGCACGGCTCAGAGCGCAAAAAGCTGATAAGGATGCGGTTTTACCGGTAGCTAAGGAAACGTGCAGGGGTACACAAGCACAAGATTGGGTATTAGGAAACAGCAGGGCGTAGTAGAGTGAGCCGCTGAGGGCGAAGGGGGGAAGAACAAACTTAGGGCTGCTAATGCAATCCTAAGTTTTCTGTGAATTAGCTGGGCTGGGGATGGGAAAAGCACCGTGCTGACTAGAGATAAAGGCGATAAATATCAGCTTTGTTAGGGTGAAAGACAAAACTTAGGGCCATAAGGGAACCTAAGAAAAGGGGACGGTAAAGGCTTACTTTGCGGGGCTTTGTAGCTTGGTTGTCAGACAAGTAAGCAGCGGTGGAATAGCCTAGAATGAATTTTTTTGCCCTGAGTTGGGAACTTTTAAAAGCCTGTATTTATCGCTGTTTTCTTTACCGTAAACGTTATTATGTGCGCAGCGTCACTTTTCTGTGGAGGTGCGGTCAGAAGCAGCGACTTACAGAAAAAGAGCTTAGTGGTATATTTACACCCGTAGGCCGCGCCTACAATCACTTTTGTGAAGAAAGATTTGGGATAGATTAGTCACTATGAAGAAGTCTTTATTAGCTTTAGCAGTTTCTGCTTTAGCTGCTGCTTCGATTGCTTCTACTGCTTCTGCTACTACCGTCTACGACAAGGACGGTACCTCGATGGGTATCTACGGCCGTGTTCAGTCCGTGTACTACTCTGAGCACCACGGTACTGACAAGACTGAAGGCTCTATCGACACCTCTGCTCGTATGGGCTTTGATCTGCGTACCCCATTAACCTCTGGTATCGATGTTTTTGCTCTGGCCGAGTGGGAAGCTGCTAACGGTAACGGCAAGAACGACGAGGCTGATGGCTTCGATGCTCGTTACTTATGGGTGGGCTTTGATTTCGGTCAGTTTGGCCAAGTCAAGATTGGTAAGTTTGAAGAGGCCATTAAGTACGCTATTGGCCCAACCGATCACTGGGAAGATGCTGGCTGCACCGGCTTAGCTGGCAACGATGACCGTAGCGAGTCTGTGATCATGTATCAGTGGTCTGGTTATGGTGTTGATGCCTACATCAGCTACGCCATGGCTCGTGACAATGAGCACTTAGACGGTGCTTATTACATCGGTGAGAATGTTGACCGCGATTGGAGCGCTTCTGCCGCTTTAGGTTACACCTCTCCAGATGTTCTCTTTGGACCAATTGGTGTCCGCGTTGGTTACCTCGCCGGTGAGTTAAACCAAGATAATTCTGTCTTTGACCGCACCAAGGGTACCGTTACTGGCACCAATGTGGTGTACTCGGGCGGTAACACTTATAGCGAATACGATAGCTACGATCAGTGGGCAGTGAGCGCCTTCTGGGGTACCTTAGCTCAGGGCCCATACATGGCTGTTGCTTACCAGTGCCGCACGTTTGATATCAATGACTACACCTACAACACCACTAATGGTGTGTGGGATAAGACCACTGGCGACTACGATGTCAGCGGTTTAGAGTTCACCGTCGCTTACACCTTCCAGAACGGCTTACGTCTGGCTACCGGCTACGAGATGCAGACCATCGAGTTTGACGGTGACGAGGACAGCGATGTCGATGCCGTTACTGTGCCTATCTTAGCTCTGTGGAAGGTCAATCCAAACTTCGACGTCTGGGCTGAGTGCCGTTTAGATGCTGGTACCGATGACGACGACAACGGTGGTAAGAACTTCGATGCCGAGGCTGGCACTTACTACTCTGAGAACGTGTTCTCCTTCGGTGCCCGTTACAACTTCTAATTTGAGTCTGACTCAACTTAGTTGTTAAAGGCTTGCGTCGCATGGCAATCATGCGCGCATTGCAAGAACTGAGGTTCTTGCAGCTTGCTCACTACTGCGGGTAATGCTTGCCGCGCCCGCAGTAGTAAATATGTGATATATACAGGGTTCACACTTACCTTAGCGTTGCTCATAATGCTTGCCGTCGACGCGCTTACACAGCGTGCAGTCGAAATACTCTATCCCAACAAACTCGAAGCATTAGGCTGGAGCAGGGATGGAATGAGCATAGAGGTATGTTTGAGCCATCCCTAGGCGCAGTTGCGCAGCTAATGGCGGGTGTCCCTGTATTTTTTCACATCTACTCCCACTCCCGATCTCTTCTCTTTTCTCCTGCCTCTTTTTCCCTCTCTTTTTCCCTCTCTTTTTCCCTCGTTTCTTCTTCTTCTTCTTCTTCTTTTCTTTATCTCGCTTTTTATCTTGGCTTTTGTTTTTCTGCTGCCGAGCGCTGCTGTGCTTTTGGGTTGCATTGCCCTATGTGGTAGTGGTGTACCGAGACTAAATGCTGCTGTGGTGGATTTAGTTGGGCGGTAGTTGGATCTCTTCACAGCTATTGCGTCTGCATTGGCGTTAGCAGCTACCAACCACCTCATATACAGCTCATACGGTTACTCGCGCTTCCCTGCATTGTGGTCGTATCTGAGGGCGTCTGAGGACGTGAGTGGTGTTAGCGCTTGCTGTGCAGTGAAATGTCTCCAAAAGCACTAAGAGCTACCGCCGCCAATGCTGTTGCCTACACCAGGGAGTGTCTACCACGCCGCCTCAAGATTACATAAGAGCGTAGCGCAGGTGAGAGCTGTTGTTCTGCTTGCAGATAATGGGAGATAAGGCTCTTTTAGGATACCTACGCTCTAAGATGGCGTGAGCAGTCCTGTCCTGCAGAGAGTAGGGCATGGCTCCTTTGTTGGCGTGTTTGTAGCCACTGTTAGCAGCATAGGCTATGGAGCGCAACTCACAAGCTGTTGCTTGCGATGATGCAGTATGAGCTCTGCCAACAGTGCGCTGCAGCATGTCGTAGAGCAGAGGGTGCAGTGGCTCGGCAGTCTGGTAGGGGATAGCTTTGACGGGCTGGCGATATTATCGCTTATTTGGTGTGGAGCAAGTGGTGGGCACCATAGAGCTGATGCTGACGTGTGCTTAAGTTGGAGTGCTGTCTTAACTTGCAGTGAGCCAGCAGCAGTGCTGTTGGAGGTGGCTGCATATGCTGCGTCACTTGCAAGTTTGTGCTAATTGTAAGCTTAATTTGCTTTGGCTGCGCCTCTTAGGAAAAAGTGAGTTAATAAGTGACGGATGTAGTGGTGCGAGGTTGCAACGTCCCACCTCGAGATAGAAGGTGCAAGCGAGCCTGAGCCTATCTTGAGATGGGCATGCATGCGTGCCTTAAATTCCGTCATTTATTAAGTCAGTCATTCCTTAGTGTTTAGGCCTTGTGAGCCGAGGAAGTGCGCCAGCAGTGGCAGTAAAGATCGCAACAGCAGCCTTAAGCCAGTATGGTTGCTGCCAACTGGCTTTGTGCTGAGCTCGCAAAGGCCGCTAAGCTTCATTGTAGTAGGGCTTACAGCGCGACAGCTCTGTAGGGGCTTGTGGGCCATGCAGTTACGATGTGGTCTTGTGCCAATGCCGCATTGCAGCTCATATATACAGCGGTTGAGTACGTTGTTGCGCGCCTCCTCTGCCGATTTTAAATGCTATAGCGGCGTCATATAGCGGTGGATATCACAACCTAGAGCCTATCCATACCTCATAGGAGCTGTGTACCTGTACCCTTTTCACCGCTGCCAGAGTCACTGTAACTGTAGCAGCAGGTCAATGTACTGAGGATCGATGATGCTTTAGATAAGTGCTCAATTTGAAACCATGGGCATTAAGTTAGCAGTGTAGTCTAGATCAACAGCAGTAAAACTGGAAATGATTATAAGGCTGTGACGGGGTAACTTACGTTGATTCCAGCACTTTTTCTGAGCCGCATACATATCCTAGGCCCAT
>JAHLFE010000095.1 GCA_018884035.1 Candidatus Anaerobiospirillum pullicola | reverse complement strand
ATGAACTACCGCAGACTTCCGTCTGCGGTTTCACAGTGCTAACTTTGCTTTTACACAGTGTTAACACTGCTTTTTTCTAGTAGCGAGCCGCTATCTGATCTTCTGATGTAGATTGCGGATCACTACGGGCTTGTCCACAAAGCCCCCATCAAGTAGGGGCGAAATATCCTTTCTTGAGTTCTTGGGAACATTATAACAGATGCTGATATTGGCCGCTTACATCCCTACGCTTACGCATAGGGAATTACGCGGCTTCGTTAAACGCCATAACCACATCTCATGTGCTTACCTAAAGGAATGAGGCTACGTTGTGGTATCCACCAAACTCTGAGCAGAGCCAGGCAAAGCGGCAAGAGGCCGAGAGCAAAGAATGCAGCGGCGCAGAGCACCACTGTAGCAGCTGAGAGCCATGGTAGCACGCATCAGGAAGCCGCTAGGCAGCGGCATCCCTATTGTGTACACGCTGCGGAAGGAAACACCACCTGACAATGGTGATGGCTCCTATCACATTCCCACGAACTTAACACCACCATGGCTTTATGTTGCTCTTGGTGTGCATCCATGCCCTTTAGGGATGAGTGCTGTAAGTGGCAGCTATAGCGCTTACAAGCTGGTTTGGCGCATCTTAATCACCCTTAGGATGCGTTGCTGCCGCTCTAAGTTGAGCTGTCAGCTCTTAGGTTCGTGGGTATGCACCTATCCCCAGTAAGAGCTAACGCCCTGCCCTCTTTATGAGGCTAACCTCAAGGGCAAACTGACATAATGCAAGGCTGGGCATGGCAATTCATGCAAAGCAGCTCAGGGCACATCCCCTGATCCCTAAGGCCTATGGGCGGGCTAAATAGTCACCCGAGCACACGTACTGATAAGTGGTCAACGCCTCTAAGGCCATTGGGCCACGCACATGCAGCTTCTGAGTAGAGATCGCCACCTCTGCTCCCATACCGAACTGACCACCGTCGGTAAAGCGCGTCGAAGCGTTGATATAAACGCAGGCTGATGGCACCGAGCGCGAGAACATCTCCGCGTGCTCTAAGTTATTGGTCAGGATGGCATCCGAGTGAATAGCCTTATGCTGACGGATGTGTAAGATCGCCTCGTGGATATCATCCATCATGACGATGTTCATCTGCATGCCGAGAAACTCTGTGTCTAAGTCCTCAGAGGTGCAGGTGGTAAGGAAAGGATAGTCCCTAAAGAGCTCGGCAATCTCACCGTAAACGTGCACCAGAATCTTGTACTTACTGAGCTCTGGGATCAGGAGCTTGACTAAGTTCACAGCACAGGAGCGGTGAATTAAGAGCGTATCTAAGGCATTGCAAGCCGATGGCTTTTGTACCTTGGCGTTAATGATGACGTTAACGGCACGCTCTAAATCAGCAGACTCGTCCACGTACATGTGCGAGACACCAAAGCCACCGACAATCACTGGCACGGTAGCGTGCTGCACACACATGCGATGTAAAGACTCACCACCGCGAGGGATGATGACATCGACAAACTGGTCAAGCGTTAAGAGCTTATTGACCAGATCACGATCCGTAGCCTGTAAGAAGTTAATGGAGTGCAGCGGCAGCGAGGTCTTATTAATGGCCTCTTGCATGATCTCGTACAGCGTCAGGTTAGTCTGGAAGCACTCCGAGCCACCACGCAGAATGCAGGCATTACCGGACTTTAAGCACAAGGCGGCAATATCGACCGTGACATTAGGACGGGACTCGTAGATCACGCCAATCACACCTAAAGGCACACTACGCTTTTTGATGTTTAAGCCCGACTCGACGCTATAGCCGTCTAAGATACGACCGACAGGGTCAGGCAGATCAATGAGCTTGCGTACACCGCCCACCATCTCCGCATAACGCTTATCATTTAAGGTCATACGCTCGATCATTGGCGCAGGCAGGGCGCGCTTTTGAGCTTCGGCCACTTCCTTGGCATTTACGTCCAGCACAAAGCCTTTCATCTTTTCCAAGGCGTCAGCGATGATGGCTAAGGCTTCGTTTTTGTCCTTAGTGCTTGCCACTGCTAATGATTGGCTGGCCGTGGCGGCGTTTTGACCAATCTTATTAATGTCGATGCCAGTATCCATAACCTCTACCTACTATTAGGTGGCAATGCCAAAGAGTTGCAGCTCACTGACAGTGGTGAGCGCTGTCAGAAAAGCATGGTAACAAGATAACGCTGTGTGAGCCCATAAGCAACTTAGGGGCAAAAACAACGTAGTGATGATGCACTTTGAGCTGAGGCTTAGTCAAAGCGCAGTGCCGCAGCCGCAGCAACTGCTATCGCCACTACCACTAAGCTTAAGTTTCAGCTCTAAGATAAGACCAGATCATTGCGGTGGACAGCCACGCCATTGGAGAAACCTAACTTGCTCTCAATCTCATGGCTCTGGCAGCCCTGAATTAGCATGCACTCATTAGAGTTGTAGCGCACGATACCCTTACCGATGACCTTACCCTCTTCGTTTACAATCTCAACCACCGCGCCGCGTAAGAAGTCACCTTGGACGTCCTTAATGCCTGATGGCAACAGTGAGGAGCCACGCTCGACTAAGGCCTTATGGGCACCGGCATCCACCACCAACTTACCAGCAGGCAAGGTCGTTGCGGACAGCCATAGCTTACGCCGCTCCATGGTCTTACCACCATTACCCGTCCTAAAGAAGGTACCCTCACCGCGATTATGGATTAAGTCCAGCATCAGGCTTGGGTTCTGTCCTGAAGCTATGATCATCTCCACACCGCCTTGGGTCGCAATCGAGGCAGCCTTGACCTTAGTGGCCATACCGCCCGTGCCTAAGGAGGTACCCGAGCCACCGGCAAGGCGCACGATGCGCTCATCGATCTTAGTGACCTCACGGATCAACTTAGCATCAGGATTGGTGCGTGGGTTGTCATCGTAAAGTCCCTTTTGATCCGTGAGCAAAATGAGCTTATCTGCTCCAAGGGCTGTAGCGGTGATTGCGGCTAAGGTGTCGTTATCGCCAATTTTGATGTCGGCAGTGGCCAGCGCATCATTTTCATTGATGACTGGAACAATGCCGTTATCCAAAAGCGCAAAGAGAGTATCACGGGCATTAAGGTAACGCTCACGGTTCTCAAGATCAGAGCGCGTTAAGAGCAATTGGCCAATGTGGATGTTGTAAATGGCAAAGAGGTCTTCCCAAACCTCAGTGATACGACTCTGGCCGACAGAAGCTAACAGACGCTTGGAACTTAAGAGCGGAGGCAGCGGCGCGGCATTGCGCATCAGCTCCCGACCGGCGGCCATGGCCCCTGAAGACACTAAGGTCACACGGTGGCCTTGAGCCATCATGAGGGCAATGGTGCGCACGATTTCCAGCATGTGAGCGCGATTAAGCTCAGTTTTGCCCGCAGTTAAGGTACTAGAGCCTACTTTGACCACAATGCTCTGTGGATGGGAGTCAAGTTGACGCTGTTCTGCTGTCGTGTTGATGGAAGCGACGGCACTGACCGTTGGTGCCGAGGTCTGTTGAGCGGCCATGTGTACAAATCACCAAATAAAGAGAGCGCGGTTAAGAGTGCTGCGGCGCGTCACAAGGTAACGCGCGTAAGGCAGCAAGAGCATGCAGCATACACCATAGTGCCGGTTATCTTAGAGGATGCACCAGCGAAAAACGGCACCATGCCCCCTACTGCGCTTGCTGGCACAGCCCAGCGGCCACTGCTGCTGCGCACCACCCCAGCAACGTTATCGACATTAGCAACGTCAGCAACGTAGTACCGCAGCGGCAGAGTAACCTCTTCTACAGCAGCTTATCCCTAAAGAACTCGCTGATATTGTAGAAAATCTTTGGCGCAATTTCGGCCACGCGCATCTTCTTAAAGACGATGTTGATGTTGTTGGTGAAGGTGTGGTCAATGAGCTCGTGATCATCATTGAACTTGAGATCGATCGGCATAAAGAGCGAGAGGCAATCGGTCTTTAAACGCGAGCTAAAGGAAAGCAGCCCCTGCTTTTTGAGTGACATGATCTGCATTTGCGGCACGATTGTCTCCCACGAGCTAGCGTCCAGATTCAAGCGATTAGCAAGGGAAGAGCGCGCCGCTAAGGACATGCTGTTCAGCAAGTCCTGATCGACAAAGGCGCTATGCAGAGCAGGGCTGACCGTAGCAATGGCCTTAAAGTACTCAGGGTGCATCACGCATAGGCGCACCACAGCGTTAGCACCAAAGTGGAAACCAATCGCACCTAAGGCCGAGGAGTCCACATAAGGCACATGTTCTTTTAAGTGCTTAATGGCCGCCTCTAAGAGATCCGAGCCCGAATGAGGGTTAAGCTCCAGACGCTCGGAGGCGCCCATGCCAGGCATGTCGATTACAAAGATAGCGATGCCCAGCTTACGTAAGTAATCACTAAAGAGGCGGTAATAGTCGGTGGAGGTGGCGCCATAGGAGGTCATAACAATCACGCATGGCTGCATATCCGTGTTATTGACGCTATGGAGGAAGCCTGTGATTTTGTTGCCGTCTACCGTAAAGGTCTCTTCGGAGTAGTGGCCATAGACCTTTTCGTCATTAAAAATCTTACGGTAAGCACGACGTCCTAAGAGGGCTGCTTGCGCCGCGAGGGTATCGCCTTTGAGGTTAGGGTAAGAGGCGATAGCAAAGTAACGTGAGGCCATACGGTAGTTATGGCTGGCAAGGACTAAGTCCCCCTCTTCTTCGTTTTGCGTGGCTTGGCGGATACGGCGTTGAGCGATGTTGCTAAACTCGTAGATCCAGTTGCCAGGACCGTATTGCTCGACGGTATCGAAGCACTGCTCACGAGTACGCTTATTGGTACTCATGACGATGTGCGAGAGGGCCTCATCAACGTCAAGGCAATTGGCACCTAAGTAGACCCAAGAAAAGCGATTGAGAGGGCGGTACCATAGAGCGCGGAAGTGTGAGCCCATGAGGTGAAAGCCGTCACCTAAGTCAGGTAGAGGGCAGCCTGAATTCGAGATGATTGAGGTCTCGATGTAATCGTGGCGTGGCTTAAAAAGCACTTCGCTCAGGTTGAGATCGGAGGCGCTGTCTTCAGACATGGTAGTGCTTCTCCCAAGCAAGCAATCTTGGCTATAGCGTCCTCTAAAAGAAAGGGATCAGGCTAAAAGAAGGCTAAAAGAGGTATGCCTGCTAGGTCACAAGAACCTAAGCACATACAGCTGCCCAGAGGCCCTAAGGAGCGTAGCGCCAATGGCTATAGTGGTAGAAAGTGAAAGCGGCGCAGTAAAGCAAAGAGGACGTACCCATGAAGGTACATTTTAGCAAAGGCGGGAAAAGGATGCGGCGGGAATAGCTAAAAGCGGCGCCAGCTCAAGCTTTTGGAGTTTTTAAGTAGAAGCTTGAAGCCAGCACGAAGTGCCTTGAGGTGATGCAGCTAAAGAGAAAGGAGCTCAAGCTGGTAGCAGGCTGGTAGATGGGCGGTCACGCAATGACCATAGAGCAGCAACACGGTCTCTACCTCCTCCACAAACAACAAGGGAGCGCACATCAGCGATGGCACCCCCTTCACAAACTCAATAAAACATACAAAGTAACATCTGCTTGAACAGATGTTAGTTGCTGTGCTCAACAAAGCACGACAACACGGTGTACAGCCGGTGGTGAGTACCTTTATGGCTACCACCACCGCTGCATCAAGACAGCGTGTAATGCGCCGCTTAAATTAGCCGATCAGGCTTAAGCCTAACTGTGGACGCGTGTTAGCTTGCATCAGCATGGAAGCAGCAGCCTGCTGAATGATGCTCTGTTGCGACAGGTTAGCAGACTCCTCAGCGAAGTCAGCGTCTTGGATACGCGAACGAGCATCAGCCTCGTTAACAGCGACGTTGGACTGGTTACGAATCGTAGACTCGAGACGGTTTTGGATAGCACCTAAGCCAGAACGCTGCGTGTCAACCTGCTTAATAGCCATGTCCATGGTGTTGATCAATGCCATAGCAGTTTCAGCAGAGCTGAAAGTTACACCAAGGGAACCACTGCCAGCGGCCAGCGTAGCATTATCATCCGCTAAGCCAGCTTTAGTATCCATATTCGCGACACCACCAGCCTCCAGTAAGGTGCTGAACTTAAAAGAACCGACCTCAAAGGAAACTTTGTCACCGGAGTTGGCACCAACTTGTAAGTTTAATGTGCCATTGGCCTTAGAGCCGCTAGTACCTGCTGCCTTGTTATTGTAGATAGTTTTCGAACCAATATTGGTACCATCAGCACCATCTAACACCAGCTTGCCACCATAAGTAGTCTGCTGGGCAATACGGTTAATTTCAGAAACGAGCTGATTAGCCTCATCCTCTAAGGCTTTGCGATCCTCAGCAGTATTGGTACCGTTAGCAGCCTGCACTGCCAGAGTACGAATGCTCTGCAGCATGGTGTGGATTTCATCCATACCGCCTTCAATGGTCTGAGCTAAAGCAATACCATCATTGGTGTTGCGGTTGCCTTGATTTAAGCCATTGATCTGAGCAGTCAGACGATCAGCGATCTGTAAGCCAGCAGCATCGTCCTTAGCGGAGTTAATACGCAGGCCAGAGGATAAGCGCTGGTAGGTGGTGTTCAGCGCATTGTTGGCATTGGTAAGGAAGCGTTGACCGTTTAAGCTAGAAACGTTGGTATTGACATAGATAGCCATATGCCAAAAGCCTCACATTGTTTGAGCTAATAGGTGTAGGCACGTATCTCGTCATTCCACAAAACAGATGACGGCATACGGCCTCTTTTTCATCCACACCTAAGAGCGCCGCTCCAATGATGTGGATGAAAGCCCACGTATATAAGCACTACCGCTCATATTTAGGACTGAAACAACCACCCTTGGCCATAGGAGAGAGAAAGAGTTAGTTCGCCAAGCCGCTAGGTGGTTGGACGCCCGAAACAGGGGCAAATGTTGAAACAACTCAAAGTTGGCATATATCTTGAAAAAAA
>JAHLFE010000094.1 GCA_018884035.1 Candidatus Anaerobiospirillum pullicola | reverse complement strand
ATCGAGCTAAATTCCTCGACTAATGAGCGACGCACACCACTGGCCGCAGCAGAGTCTAACCAGCCCGCATTGGTCACAAAGGCAATGACACCACGTTCTTTGATCTTGTCCGAGGCCCAGCGAAACGCGCGGATGTACGAGTCATAGAGGCTGTTTTTGTTGGTGACCTTGCCAGAACTCCTCGACATCAGCACACCATCACCCCATCACTTTACTGGTGACAGCCTGCACCATAGAGCTTTTGCTTCGGGCCAAAAACACCTTATCTTGCGTGTGTATGCCACATTTTTTCTTTCTTGTGATATGATTTGCGCCCAGTAAGGTGCTTTGGCACCTGCAGCCATAAATGCTCCTGCTCTCCTTACGGCATCTTGTCTCTTAAGCTGGAGTAAATCCCGCACGTGCTGCGTGGCTTAGTGGCTATGTCTCTTCTTAGGTGGAAAATACGGATAGTAAGCGCGACGCTTACCGCCCCTGCCGCATAGATCTCCCCTCCGAGCTAGGTTTTCCTTCCATTTTCCCCTTAAATCTCCATGGGTTTCAGCGGAGATACAAAGTTGTGCGCAGCAACTTCTGCTGTGCCTCGTTCTCTCGACGTCGTAATCTTTTCGAGTATAGTCCCACGTTTTTCTTGAGCTAATTGGCGCTTGCTCTACACTCTACAGCATGCCGCTACTTCCCCGCTCTCATCTGCTTCTTTCTTTTTCTGTGGTTGTGGTTATTACCACTTAAGCTGCATCGAAACTGCAAGCTTAAGTGCGCACTTGTGTGGACAAAGCAAAGAGTTTGATGGGTAAAGAACAAAAACCTCATCCCCTTTGAGGTCGTGGTTGCGGTTTTCTTAGTGCTCGATGGCGATTACGCCAAACACACCCGCCGTGTGTGCTTGTGATCTTTTGTCCGCCGCAGACATTCCTACCTCTAATAGTTCTGATTTTTTATGAATCTTAATGAGCTAAAGAACACCCCAGTCGCACAGCTGGTTGAGATGTGCGAGCAAGCAGGCATTGAAAATACTGCCCGCCTGGGGAAAAAAGAAATTATCTTCAACCTGCTGAAGCTGTGCGCTCGCACGGGCGAGGACATCTTTGGTGAAGGCGTAATCGAAATCCTGCCAGATGGCTTCGGTTTCTTACGCAGTGCTGACAGCTCGTATCTGGCTGGCCCAGATGATATTTACGTTTCTCCAAGCCAAGTGCGCCGTTTCAACCTGCGCACTGGTGACTCCATCTCTGGTAAGATTCGCCCGCCAAAAGAGGGGGAACGCTACTTTGCTCTGCTCAAGGTTGATCAGGTCAACTTCGAGCAGCCTGAAAACGCGCGCAATAAGATTCTTTTTGAGAACCTCACTCCAATCTTTGCTGATGAGCGCATGCGTCTTGAGGTTGGCAACGGTTCCAAAGAAGACATCACTGCACGTGTGATTGACCTCACCGCCCCTATTGGTAAGGGGCAGCGTGCTCTGATCGTAGCTCCGCCAAAAGCTGGTAAGACGGTGCTCTTACAGAACATTGCCCACTCGATCTGCGCTAACAACCCAGAGTGCGTCATCATTGTGCTCTTAATCGATGAGCGCCCAGAGGAAGTGACCGAGATGCGCCGCATGGTAAATGGTGAGGTGGTAGCCTCGACCTTTGATGAGCCAGCAGCCCGTCACGTCCAAGTGGCCGAGATGGTGATTGAAAAAGCTAAGCGCTTAGTCGAGCACAAGCGTGATGTGGTTATCTTCATGGACTCCATCACCCGTTTAGCTCGTGCCTACAATACAGTGATTCCTGCCTCGGGCAAGGTCTTAACCGGTGGTGTGGATGCCAACGCGCTGCAAAGACCAAAGCGTCTCTTTGGTGCGGCCCGTAACGTCGAGGAAGGTGGCTCGCTGACCATTATCGGTACGGCCTTAATCGACACCGGCTCGAAGATGGACGAAGTGATCTACGAAGAGTTCAAGGGCACCGGTAACATGGAGCTGCATCTGTCGCGTAAGATTGCTGACAAGCGCGTGTACCCTGCCATTGACGTCACTCGCTCCGGCACGCGTCGTGAGGAGCTCTTAACCACGCCTGACGAGCTGCAAAAGATGTGGATCTTACGTAAGTTCCTGCATCCAATGGGTGAGATCGAGGCCATGGAATTCCTGTTAGACAAGCTGTCCATGACCAAGACCAACGAGGAATTCTTTGAGGCGATGAAGCGCCCACAATAAAGCGCTCACGCTCTGAGACTTAGGTGCAGGCGACGCTCAGGCTCAGCCACAATGTCTGAAGCAGCCTGCACTAAGATCACTAATTTCCGGCCTGTGTGGTTGCGTACATCATTGAAGAAAACCACTATCCTAAGCAGCCGCTTGATGTGATCACTGCCATTACGTTCAAGCCCTAAGATGTAATTTCGCCTTACCAGAGGCGTAAACAGGGCAACAGGCCCGATGACATGTGGTGCTTAGCAACCAACTACCTATAGGTACCTCTAGGCGATGTTCGCTCGCATAGGTCGCCACTATCCTCCGGTCGCCACTTTCCTCAGCTCCCTACTCCTACCACTCCGCTAAAGCACTTCTTGCGCTTAACGCTCTTACCTTAAGAGCTCATTCAGAGCTCAGTGAAGCCCCTCCCCTCACACACTCTATCTGCACTCAAAACACTCTCCCCCAAGCAGCTTCCCAGCACTTTTGTCGATGCTTTCTAGGCTGCAATGCATCCTTGCCTACAAGCGTGCTCCTGCGTCTACCCCAAGCTTACTATCGCTAGTGCCACCCTACTTTGGCCTGAGGCATGCCTAAGCTACATGCAGCAGAAATCTTCTGCTGGCCTTGCTCCCTGTAAGTGCCTCACCTTTAATGCGAAGCCCTCATCCGCTTGCAAGGACTACTTATGAGCGAACCATTGCGTCATCTCAAGAACACGGTAAGCTACACCTCAAGTGGCAATACCGCCATTAAGTTTTGGCGCATTGCGTTTAAGATCACCGACTTAAGCTACGACTTTAGCAAGTACGATCCCATTGACCTCACGGCCACTGGCGTCAAACTCTTTGACGACGACAGCTTAAGCGGCAACTACTTCTACAACCTCTGCCAGCGCCATAAGGTCTACCATCAGTTCCATCCGGACTTCGTCCAAACCTACTTCCTAAGCCTCTTTCGTAACACGCCTTTTCCGTGCAACATCTTTGTGTTTATCGAAGAGGTGGCCATGGATAAAGGCACCTTTAGCCCTGAGCACAGCCCGCACCAGCTCACCATGAGCGCGGCTAATCTCACTGAAGCCGAGAAGAAAGCTCAGCAATTGAGACTCTCACGCGGCATGGGCCGTGGCACCCTAAGCGCCAAGAGCACCGCCCGTGCACGTGGTAAGAAAAATGGCAAAAACGACAGCTGCCCCGTCGAGCCTGACTTTGAGGTCTTCTATATTGAGTCTCCGACCTTAAGCGTGGAAGCTGGCTCGGTAAACGACCTCTTTTTGAGTCTCACCAGTCGTTATTTGCGCGGTAGCCCTGCACAACGTGGCACCATGATGCTGCGCCATCACAGCTTTGCGTGCTTTGCTGACAGTGGCGGCATGGAGTTTATCCGCTACATTGGCTTTAGAGGCATTGTGCCGACGATGCAGGGGCCAAACACGCTGGTACCGCTGATCCTCATCTTGGGGCAGAGCTTAGGCTACAAGTACACGCTGCGGCGGATTAACCGCACCTTAGGCGCTACGCTTAAGGAAAAGCTCAAGCTCGGGCGGCGCTTACTGTGGCGCCCACGCCACCACCTGCATGAGATCAACTACATTTACCGCCAAGTGGAGCTCTTCTTAACGCAGAGCTATCTCATCTCCAGCATTGACTACCGCAATCGCTTGGCTTTAGACCTTGCAGAGGAGTGCTACGCTCGCTTAGGCCTCGGACGGGAAATGACGCTCATCAAGGAGCAGTTGCAACCGATGCAGCAGCTGATGGCGCAGCTGCGAAATCAGGAGATCATTCGCGGTCAGAGCAGCTTACGCTGGACAATTGTGGTCTTAGCGGTGACCATGTTGCTGGTCGTGGTGATTGTGTCCTTGATTTTGGGAGTGGAGCCGCTAATGCGTCTGCTCAATCAGCTGGGCATCAACACCTCGTTTTTTAACCCGCAGCTGTAAGAAGTAGTGAACACTACTGAAATACACCAGCACGCCGCGCACTGTAGCTTGCGCTTGTAAGACATTAGTTATGGATGCTGCGCTGCTTATCTTAAGGAAAGGGTCTTAAGGTACGGGTGGCGCGCTCACTATCGCCACTTTTAGCTTATGGCGATTGCAGGCCGTATCTGCGGGGGCACCATACAGTGCCTTTACTCTTAGTGGTAGCGATAGTCGTGCCCCAAGCAAAGGCTAAGTCTAAGGCCACGGCCACGGCCACAGCCACAGCCACAGCCACAGCCAAGGATACACGCCTCTCAACTTTCTAAGAGTGCCTTCACTAGGCGCTACTTCCTCTGTAGTAGTTGTTGTAGTCCTTTTTGCGCCAGCTACCCCTGTTCTCTCTTGCCTTCTCGGCCTCTACAACGCATTACACACAACCCTGCGAAGTTGCCATCCCCCGCGCCCCTCCCTACACCCAAAGCTCTTTGCCCCAAACCACGCCCATGGCTTTGCTTTCCCCTCCAAAACAGTTACAATGGTGCGCTTGTGCACCTGCAACTTTTTGTTGATTTTTTGAAGACTATCACATAAAATGCGCAGACCACAGCCTGTCTTGTCATTTTTGGTCGCCGCCCTTAGGCGTGCGCTTTAGCGTCTACGCTGCAAACATAAAGGCCGCCCCATCAACCTCACAGCACTCTTATGGTGCACACGTAAGGTTGCTGACAAGCTAGATGATGGCAACAAGACCCCGACCGTGAGGTCAAGGCCCACTGTTCCACGGCTGCTTTTTTAGGGGATTTGAACCACCTCTAGAGGTCGCATCCGTCACCTCAAAGTTGGCCCACCGCCTGTAAGGCGTCTTGACCATGAAAAATGGTTCCCAGAAAGTGCACTATTCCAGCTGTCGCGTATCCTCACGGGCTTTGCGATGGCTAATGTTAAACCGACCTTTTTTAGGAGATCAATAGTGGCCCGTATCGCTGGCATCAATGTGCCTGATCACAAGATCGCCGTGATTGCTCTGCAGTCCATCTACGGCATCGGCCCTACCCGTGCACGTGACATCTGCCGTGCCACTGGGGTTGAAGAGTTAACCAAGTTCAAAGAGCTCGACGAGGCTACCTTAGATAAGATTCGTGCTGAGGTTGCTAAGTACACCGTAGAAGGCGACTTACGTCGTGAAGTGTCCATGAACATCAAGCGTCTCATGGATCTTGGTGCTTATCGTGGTTTACGTCACCGCCGTGGCTTACCAGTGCGCGGTCAACGTACCAAGACTAACGCCCGTACTCGTAAGGGCCCACGTAAGAGCATTAAGAAGTAAGGAGGCACATGATGGCTGAAGAGATTCAACAAGCCGCTACCCCAGCAACTGCACCAGCTGCACCAGCAGCCCCTGCTGCAACCGCTCAAGCTTCTGCCCCAGCCGCTAAGAGCGCGGCCCCACGTCGTGGCAAGCGCGGCAAGAAGCAAATCGCTGACGGCGTTGCTCACATCCACGCATCTTTCAACAACACCATCGTTACCATCTCCGATCGCCAAGGCAATACCCTGTCTTGGGCTACCGCTGGTGGTTCTGGCTTCCGTGGCTCCCGTAAGTCCACCCCATACGCTGCACAGATCGCTGCTGAGCGTGCCGGTGAAATGGCCAGAGAGTATGGCGTCAAGAACCTTGAAGTTTTAGTCAAGGGTCCAGGTCCAGGCCGCGAGTCCTCCATTCGCGCTTTAAATGCGATCGGCTACCGTATCACTAACATCACCGATGTTACCCCAATCCCACACAACGGTTGCCGTCCACCAAAGAAGCGTCGCGTCTAATCCTCTGGGCTTTATTTTTGGAGAAAGATAAATGGCAAAGCATACTGGACCAGCCCTCAAATTAAGCCGTCGCGAGGGTGTGGATCTGTTCTTAAAGTCGGGCGTGCGCTCCATTGATACCAAGTGCAAGGCCGACACCGCCCCAGGTCAACATGGTGCTAGCAGATCTCGCTTATCTGACTACGGTACCCAGCTGCGTGAGAAGCAGAAGGTGCGTCGCATTTACGGCGTGCTGGAGCGTCAGTTCCACAATTACTATAAGAAGGCCGCTAACATGCCTGGTAACACCGGTGAGAACCTGTTACAGCTGTTAGAGGGTCGTCTTGACAACGTCGTGTATCGCATGGGCTTCGGCTCCACCCGTATGGAGTCCCGTCAGCTCGTGAGCCACAAGGCCATTACCGTTAACGGCCGCGTGATCAACATTCCATCCTATCAGGTGCAACCATCTGATGAGATCGCTGTGCGCGAGAAGGCCAAGAAGCAAGCTCGTATCAAGACCGCTATCGATTTAGCCGGTCAGCGTGCGCTGCAACCAACTTGGATTGACGTAGACCACAGCGCCATGAAGGGCACTTACAAGAGCAAGCCTGAGCGTTCTGAGCTGCCATCCGACATCAAGGAGCAGCTGATCGTCGAGTTCTACTCCAAGTAATGAAGGGCCTGTAGCCTTTCCCCTTTTGCCACTTCTTTGCCCTTGTGGAGTATCAAAGTGTCAGTTTGTGACCTGCTTAAACCAAAGCCAGTTGATTTCACTGAGCTGGGGCCAAACCATGTGCGGATTGCTTTAGAGCCAATGGAGCGCGGCTACGGTAACACCTTAGGCGTTGCTTTAAATGACGTGCTCTTAAAGATCCTGCCTGGCTATGCTTTCGATGCTATCCAAATTGATGGTGTAGACAACATCCATGCGGTCAAGGAAGACATGGTTGAGTCTGTGGCCGAAGTGGTCATGAACGTTAAGACCGTGGCTATTACCGCAACGCAGCCTGTTGATGGCCCTGTGTGGTTCTTAATCAACAAGCTCGGCGAGGGCGTGGTACGTGCAGGTGATATCACCTGCCCAGAGGGCATGAGCATCGTTAATCCTGATGCGGTGATCTGCACTCTGAAGGGGGAAGACGCAGCATTGACAATGCACCTGCGTGCAGTTCATGGTCGCGGCTATGTGGCAGCAACCTCTCCACAGCACTACCCTGCTAAGGAGAGCAACGAGATTTTAATCGATGCTGCTTTTTGCCCTGTGATCAGGTACGTCTATGAGGTGGAGTCGGCTCGTGTGGAGCAGCGTACCGACCTCGATCGTCTGGTCATTGAAATCGAGACCAATGGCACCATCACCCCTGATGCGGCTCTGATGCAAAGTGCTGATTTACTGGTAGAGCAGATGAAGAATCTGGTCAACCAAGATGATCTTGCAGATAGTGCGAACATGCCATCCATGCCACCACTGCCAGATCCAGTACTGCTGCAACCGGTTGAAGACCTTGAACTGACGGTGCGTTCTGCCAATTGCTTAAAGGCAGAAGAGATTTTCTTCATCGGCGATTTAGTCCAGCGCACTGAGGTGGAGTTACTGAAGACTCCGAACTTAGGCAAGAAGTCCTTAACAGAGATTAAGGACGTGTTAGCGACGCGCGGTTTATCTTTAGGCATGCGCATTCCTAACTGGCCACCTCAGACCTTAAAGCGCCAAGGCAAGTAAAGTTACTGTCAATTCAGGAAGGAATTTAAATGCGTCATCGTTTAAGCGGTCGCCACTTAGGCCGCACCTCTGCACACCGTGCAGCGCTGTATCGCAACCTCGCCAACTCGTTAATTGAGCACGAGGCTATCAAGACCACCTTACCAAAGGCCAAGGAATTACGTCGCTTTGTCGAGCCATTAATCACCTTAGCCAAGACTGATTCGGTGGCTAACCGTCGTTTAGCTTTTGCCCGTTTACGCAACAAGGATAACGTGGCGAAGTTATTTAACGAGGTCTCCAAGGCTTGCGCCAATCGTCCAGGTGGCTACACTCGCATCTTAAAGTGCGGCTACCGCACTGGTGATCAGGCTCCAATGGCCTACATCATGTTAGTCGACCGCACTGCTGCTGCTTCGTCTGATTCGGACGAGGAATAGTGTAGGTAAGGCACAGCAAGGCAGCGTTCTTACGCCGAGTAGAAGAACTTCCTGAGGGGAGCGTAAGCTTCCACTGACAGGCTTTGCTGCGCTACCGACATGATCTAAACGGCACCCCATCTTTGGATAGGGTGCCGTTTGGCGCAAATGATGTCCGTAAAAAATGGGCAGCAGCCAAGCTTAAAGGCTATGCAGTCTTTAGTCTTTGGCACCACGGCACCACGTGGGGCGTGGTTTTGCGTTTATGCTTTGCAGGACAGGCCAATACCTAAACCAATCTTGAGGGTGGAAACTTGGAGCAAATTGATTTTCTCAAGCCAAACATCAAGGAAATTGAGGAAGTTGCCCGCAATGTGTCGCGTGTGACCCTTGAGCCTTTTGAGCCGCACTATGCCCAGATCATGGGCACAGCCTTGCGTCGAATCATGCTCTCCTCCATTCCTGGCTACGCCAT
This sequence comes from Candidatus Anaerobiospirillum pullicola, assembly GCA_018884035.1. GTDB lineage: Bacteria > Pseudomonadota > Gammaproteobacteria > Enterobacterales > Succinivibrionaceae > Anaerobiospirillum > Anaerobiospirillum pullicola. The sequence goes on along the minus strand of JAHLFE010000094.1, from coordinate 30,617 downwards.
TAATGAGGTAGAGATTGCCGGTGCTGTCCACGAATACAGTGCGCTCGACGGCGTACAAGAGGACGTGCTGTTAATCTTATTAAACCTCAAAGATGTAGCAGTGCGTTGCGATAGCACCTTGGTGACCGATCCGGTGCTGCACCTCAAGAAGAGTGGTATGGGCCCCGTGACGGCGGGTGATATTGAGTGCCCAGCCAATGTGGAGATTGCTAACCCAGAGTTAGTGATTTGCCACATCACTGATCCGAACACTGAGGTCAACATGACCTTACACGTATCCAATGGTCGTGGTTACGTGCAGGCGCAGAGTGCGCAATATGTTGAAACCGGTGACAACCGTTTCATTGGTCGCTTAATGATTGACGTCTCCTATTGCCCAGTACTTAATGTGGCAGTGAAGACCAACACTCTTGAGAATGGTCAAGAGTCGCTGGAGCTCACGATTGAGACCAATGGCACCATTAAGCCAGACAATGCCATTGCCTTAGCGGCGACCATCTTTGCTGAGCAATTAGGCTCCTTTGTGGACATCAAGAACTCGGTGGAGCCAAACGAGGATCCATCGTTCCACCCACTGATCGATCCAAAGCTGATTTGCCCAGTCGAGGACTTAGAGCTGACGGTACGTTCTGCCAACTGCTTAAAGGCCGAGGGCATCAAGTACATTGGCGATCTGGTGCAGAGAACCGAAGTCGAGCTGTTAAAGACGCCAAACTTAGGCAAGAAGTCCTTAACGGAGATCAAGGACGTCTTAGCCGAGCGTGGTCTGTCTTTAGGCATGCGCTTAGAGCACTGGCCGCCATCAGACATCGACGTGCGCTAAGAGCGCCACAAGGGCTAAGCGCAGCAGTAGCTTAAGCTTAGTTACAGGCGGCGTCAGCCGCAGCAAGGGCCGCAGATGCGGCCTTTTTGCTATCTACGAGCAGATAATGCAGTAGATAGCACCAAGAGCCTCAAGGGATTTTCTCATGTCGCACTTAACGCCTGATCAGGTGCAAGACCTCATTGACCACATGAGCGATGAGGACATCGATTTCTTAAGCGATCTGCTGCTCAACACGGTCATTGATGCTGTAGCCTGCGTAGAATTTGACTCTGCGCAGCTAAAGCAGACCATTGTGCGCTACCTCAATCAGGTGCGCTACGACTTAAGCACGATCGTGCGGCCCAAGGATGAGGCGCTGTGGGCGGAATTTGGTGGTGACGAGTTAGAGCCCCTGCTCGATGCTGACGCTGAAGCTGAAACGGAGGCAGAGGCAGAGGCAAAGGCAGAATCTTCTACCACAAACGCAGCAGAGAATGCCACCGCTACGGCCGCCGAGGCATTGGAGCCACAACAAGTGCAATTGCAGCTGGACCTACTCTCCACTGTTAGCGCGGGTAGCCGTGCCGGTGAGGGCAAGATCGTAGCCTCGCTGCTCGTAACGCTGCAAGCGCCCTTTAGCCAGCTGACAGAGCAGAGCGTGCGTGCGCTCAACATCTTATGGCTGCCGGATATTAGCCCTGAAATCTAGGGGCACGAAGCGTCGTTAGCTAAGGCCACACCAGTCTCTGAGCGGGCACCACACAGGTAGAAGCGTCTTTGGTAGTGCTGGCAGCTAAGCGCCAGCGCTATCGCCAGCGCTCAAATTAAGCTCTGAGCGCCACGCTCTGCGCTCTTTACAAGAGCAAGAGCAAGCGCAAGTCCGACGGCGTCCAAGCCGACCACCGCCCTCCAAAAAACCAAACACCAACCACCAGCCACCAACACCTGCCCACCTATCCCTAACAGAGTCCTGCCTCCTTGCAGCTATTGCGGCAGCACCTGCTGTAAAAACTGCATGCTCATCGCCACAAAGGTCTTTTGCTCCATTTGATCTAAGCGCTCCGTCTGGGGCCGCACCACCTGTGCTCTAGCCCCTACCGGAGCCCAGCGCTTATCCTCAAAGCTGTTGGCATCTCCGAGGTAAAAGCACAGCTGCGGAATATGACTGGCACAAGCCAGATGCACCGCTGCCGTGTCTACAGTCACCAACGCCGCTAAGCAGGCGATATGCGCCGCATACTCCTCAACCGAACAAGAGCTAGGCAAAAACATGAGCTCTGGTGGCTCCACGCCCTCTAAGCGCAGTCCCGTCATCCCCGCCGCGTCATCTCCTGTACCTGCTTCAGTGCCTGCTGCTGCGGTAGCAATCACCCCTTGCAGTTGCTGCTGCACCGCCTGCTGAAAGTCACGCAAAGAGTCTGGGCACATGAGCAGGATCTTAAGCTGGTGCTGCGCCTGTAAGTGGTGCTCTAGCCAGTAACGCTGCACCGCCACAATGAGGCTCACTACCATCGGGACGCTAAAACGCCGTGCTTGAGGAGCGCCGCAAGGATTAATACCGACGATAAGCGGAGCAGATCTTGGCTGCTGTTTTTGTAGCAGCGGCGCTGCTGCCTCAGCATCTGCATCTGCATCCTGCTCCATACGCGCGTTCGGCGCTAAACCCAAAGACGTTTGCACTGCGCCTAAGATCTCAGGGGTGTACAGTGGCACATAAGACACTGGCTCATAGGCTAAATGGCCACGGGCCATAAAGTCACAAAAGCACTGCGTGATATGACGGCGGTCGCTGTCGGGATCAAACAAAAAGAGGTTGATCTCCTTACCCTGCAAGCGTGCATCACAGCCTGCGACAAAGCGCGGCTTAAGCTCGTAGTTAAAGATAAAGTCGCGCGGTCTATAGCAGCCCTCAGTAGACACCACCAAGTCCACAGGTGGCGCACTGCTTGTTAAGCGGGCACAGATGCTCTTAATCTCGGCTGCTTTTGGCTTACGGGAAGATGGCAGCACCGTATCAAAGTGCAACACATCGCGGTAAACAGGCACGAGGTTATCAGGGCAAACCACGCTTAAGTGCAAGTTAGGACAATGGCGCTGCACATTAGCGTAGAAGTGCGTCATAGCCTGCGTATCGCCGAGCTTACCGTCGAGCTTTAAGACGACCATGTGCTCAAGACGCGCAAAGTCAAAGTCGTCAGGTACACCGGAGGGGATAAAAGCGAAGCGATGACGAGCCCAGCTAAAACGCACCTGATCGCGTCCGGCAAAATAGACATGCTTGAGTGCCATGGCTCGCGCTCCTTTTATCTCAGCCACTGCGCATAAGAATATTGGTTGTGCAGTGGCGCGTCAACTAAGGCAAAATCTCTATAGGTGTACCTGGATCGACGAGCGAAATAAACTCATCAATTTCAGGGTTTAAGATGGCAATACAGCCGTTGGTCCAATCAGAGCGCTGCACCGTTTCGTGATACTCACCAGATGATGGTGGCTGGCCATGAACCATGATCATGCCGCCAGGACGTACCCCTAAGCGGCGCGCTTCCTCGATATCCTGCAAATTAGGGTAGGAGATGTGGAAGGCGCGGTAGTAATAGGAGTTTTCCTTGACGTAATCGAGCGTATAGACGCCCTCAGGGGTACGGCGGTCACCCTCGCGCACTTTATCGCCCTCGGGGCGATCGGAGAGCGCTATCCAATAGGAGCGCACCACCTGATTGTTTTTGTACAGCAGCATTTGGTGGCGCTTTTTGTAGACCACGACCTTATCGACGAGGCCTTTACTGTAGCTGTAGCCCTGAGGAAATATATCAAGACTACTGATGCGGTTAAGGCGCTGATAGTCAAAGTCAAGATCAGGCTCAACTTCATCGATGAGAGCGCGGTTATACAGGTCGCGTGGCAGGTTAGCCGTTAAGTCCGCCGCTGGCGTGCTACCCGTAGCTTGTGCCTCACGCTGCGCCCGCGATTTACTACTTGTAGTAGCACTGCTCCTATCAGCATCAGCTGCTGATGCTGATGCTACGGTCACCTCTCCTCTAGAATCGCTCACGGCGGCGAGCGTAGAGGTATTGGCAGCTAAGAGCTGACTTCCGGTGGCGTCAGGCAAAGAGTTCTCATTGCAGGCGGTTGAAAGCGTACTGACGGGCTCTGGCGTATAAGTCCACCAGCCCTCACTTACGGAGACGCGAATGGAGCGCGCCTGAGCTGATGTGGCCAGCAACACAGCCACAAGGCTCAGTAACAGCAATCTGCTACTCACATGAACGGCACCTGAAAATGCACGGGGCACAGCTAGCAACAGCAGCGGCACGTGGCACGCGGTACCAGAAAAAGAGGAATGGCGCTTAAGTGGCAAGATGCGCACTAGATGAACTCCTAGGAGAGCGAACAAACATGATTGACAACCTGATCTGACAGCTTGAGCGCGCAGACCAACATCAGCCTCTCATAACGGCAAACGGCGCGCCAGCAACGCTCGGTGCCCTCTGGCGCAAAGCGCCATTTTTTGCGGCGCAAGCGCGTTTACGGCAAGAACTAAAAAAGCCCCGACGATGCTCACAAGGCTATCACAACTTACGAGGCAAGAAGCACAATTTTGCGCAAGGAAAAGAGCGGGCAGGAACGACGCCCAAAGAAAAAGCTTTACCCCTGAGGGGAGTTGAGGCTGTTAGAATAGGGGGCTTTTGCTGCAGGAGGTGCTGCAATAGGTGCTGCAAGCACACCAGCGCTGCCTCTTTAAGATCGTGAGCTTAAGGGCACTTTAGGCTGCTTAACCTGCCTCCTCATGGTGAGCTCTAACGCCGAGGTTACTCTGCGGGACGCAAGCTCTAAGTCAGCATATGACAGCCGCCCTGCTCAGGGATAAACAAAAGGAGTCATGCAGCGCCATACGGCGCCAATCTCGAGGAAATAAAAGCAACACACAGGAGCCACACACACACACACACACACACACAGGAGCAAGACCACAGCCCATACGCACTTGACCGTAAAGAGAGCCCCTACTCCCTACGCTCTTACCTACTGACGCCCTAGACGACGCCACCTAAAACGCCCCAATGCCTGACTTTGTTTGAGTCCTGAAGATGACCGATAAAACCAATAGCGAACTAAGTCTCGAAGGCGTAGAGCGCATGCCCCTCAAGAGCTTTGCGCAAGACGCCTACCTCAACTACTCGATGAGCGTAATTCGTGACCGTGCCTTACCTTCTGTCACTGACGGCATGAAGCCAGTGCAACGGCGCATCATCTACGCTATGGCCAAGCTGGGCATCAACTACAAAGCCAAGCACGTTAAGTCCGCTCGTACTGTTGGTGAGGTCTTAGGTAAGTACCACCCACACGGCGATAGCGCCTGCTATGAGGCCATGGTGCTCATGGCTCAGCCCTTTACCTACCGCTATCCCTTAATTGACGGCCAAGGTAACTGGGGTGATATCGAAGAGCCAAAGTCATTTGCGGCCATGCGTTATACCGAAGCCCGCCTCTCGGCTAACGCTGAGCTCTTACTTGAAGACCTCAACTTAGGCTGCGTTGACTGGATGCCAAACTTTGATGGCACCGTAGACGAGCCAAAAGCCTTACCTGCCCGCGTGCCTAACATCCTCTTAAACGGCACCATGGGTATCGCTGTGGGCATGGCCACGGATATTCCACCGCACAACCTTACGGAGCTCCTTAAGGCCTCAATCTACCTCTTAGACCACCCTGAGGCCTCCGTAGCGCAGCTCATGAAGTATGTGCAGGGCCCAGACTACCCAAGCGGCGCGGACATCATTACCCCTAAGGCGGAGCTGCTTAAGATTTACCAAACGGGTAAGGGCACAATGCGCCTGCGCGCGGTCTATGAGACCAGCAAAGAGGGCATCGTTGTCACAGCTCTGCCTTATCAGGTGGGTGTAGGACAGGTTACCCGTGAGATTGCTGACCTCATGGCCAAAAAGAAGCTGCCATGGGTCAATGACCTCATTAACGCCAGTGACCAGAACCACCCTTGCCGTCTGATCATTGTGCCGCGCTCGAATCGCGTCAATGTTGATGAGCTGATGAGCCACCTCTTTGCGACCACGTCCTTAGAGTGCACCTACCGCGTCAATCTCAACATCTTAGGTTTAGATGGCAAGCCACAGGTTAAGGACTTAGCCACCATCTTAAAGGAGTGGCTGACCTTTAGATCCGAGACAGTCAAAAAGCGCTTTACCCACCGCTTAGAGGCGGTCAATAAGCGCCTGCACCTGTTAGATGGCCTCATGACGGTGTTCTTAAACTTAGATGAGGTCATTGAGATCATTCGTCACGATGATGAGCCAAAGGCCACCTTAATGGCCAAGTTCAAGCTCACGGAAACGCAGGTGGAGTACATCCTCGACACCAAGCTGCGCCAGCTGGCCCGCTTAGAAGAGGAAAAGATCCAAGCGGAGATCGACAAGCTGCACGCCGAGCGTGACGAACTTACTGGCCTTTTAGAGCACCCAGAGAAGTTTAAGGACTTCTTAAAGGCGGAGCTACAAGCTGACGCCAAGAAGTATGGTGACAAGCGCCGCTGCCACGTGGTCGAGCGTGCGGAGGCGAAGGAAATTGACCTCAACAGCGCCATTCCAAGTCAGAGTATGACGGTGGTGCTCTCGAAGATGGGCTGGGTGCGTGCCGCGACCGGTACCAACGTCGATCCACTCTCGCTCTCCTACAAGAGTGGTGATTCCTACCTTGCGCACGCTGTAGGCAAGAGCACGCAAGCAGCGGTCTTTATCAGCAATTTAGGTCGCTGCTTTGGTTTGCCGATTAAGGATCTGCCATCGGCCCGTGGTCAGGGTGAGCCAATCTCCACCAAGATCTCGCTGCAGCCTAACGAGTTTATTACCACGGTGATCAGTGGTGATAACGACGACTACTTCCTGCTGGCCAGTGACCACTGCTACGGCTTCCTCTGCCGCTTAGGTGACATGGCGACGCGCATGAAGGGTGGCAAGACCATGGTGACCTTAGAGCCAAATGCCACCATGCTGCGTCCGCTGCCGGTCAAGGATCCGGAAAAATCCATTGTGGTGATTGTCAGCAAGCAAGGGCGCCTGCTGGTCTATCGCTGCGCGGAGCTTAGTGTGCTGCCACGTGGTGGTAAGGGCTTAAAGCTGATGAAGATTCAAGGCAGTAAGCTCACGCAGGGCATCGATGGTGTGGCGGATATGGTCTGCATCAATGAGGGCGATAGCGTGGTGCTGCACTCGGGCAAGCGTAAGCTGAACTTAAGCGGTGATGCGCTGCAAGAGCGTATTGGCCCACGTGAGCGCGGTGGAGAGGCTCTGCCTAGCGTGATGCAACGCCTTGATTACATCGACGTCATTCCGGCGACGCCGGTGGAAGAGGCCAAGGACGAGGAGGCGCCAGCGGACAACGGCGCTGCGGCCGGTGGTGCTGACGAGACTGCTGAAGACGACGAGCCAATCTTAAGCTAAGCCGTGGCAGCAAGTAAGAGCACTGAGGGTAGCCTGAAAGCGAGGCCACGTAAGCGGCGCCAACTGGCGCCTTATCTCGAGGTGAGCAGCTGTAAAGCCACCTCTGTGGATAGGGCGAGCTTAGGCTAAAAGAGCACGTCGCCCTATCGGTTTCCTCCGCCAAAGGTAAGGGCGGCGGTGTGCTTACCGCAGGGCAGCATGGCAGCAGGGCAGCATCAGAGGGCGCTTTATCTCTTGGGCAAAGCAAAGAGCTACTGGCCTCAACTTGTGCAGTGATGGGTAGCTCTTTTTTCCGGAGCGCTTTACCTGAGGAAATCCGCAAAAGCTACTGCGTCTATGCTTGCGCCCCAGAGGGGAAGTTGGCGCTTTACCCTGCTTAAAACAGGGCTTTGTGCCCCAAGCATGCTAAGATGCAGCTGCACTAAGTTGCTGTGTTGGTGTGCCTACTTCACGCCACTCCAGACCACGCCACACCATGCAACGCACTCCACGCCAATCCCTTTGTTTTGAGGTCTGCTCCCCCTCCCATTGAGATCAGGTTTTTCTTATGCGCTTTATCATTTACCCGCTTCGTGTGGTGATACTGCTTATCATGGCGCTGCTGTGGCTGGTTTTAGGCCTCATCGTGTGCTTATGCCGTCCTTTTAACAAGGGCAACGTCTACGCACTAACCCAGATGCTACGTCTTGCCCAGCGGGTTATTGGCGTCAAAGTGGTAATGGACTTTGATCCTAAGTCCGTGCGTAAGGACATGCCTGCTATTTTTGTGGGCTTACACCAGAGCAACTGGGACATCATTACCATGGCCGACCTGCCACAGCCGGGCCTCGTCTGCGTGGGCAAAAAGAGCCTGCTCTACACGCCAATCTTTGGCATTTTGTTCTTTTTATCGGGCAATATCCTCCTCGATCGTGAGAAGCGCTCTAAGGCCGGTGAGCTCTTTTTGAAGATCGTGAAAAAGATCAAAAACGAGCAGCTGTCCATTTGGATGTTTCCTGAGGGTACGCGCTCAGGCTACGGGCCGGTAGGCAAATTTAAGAGTGGCGCCTTACACACGGCGATGATGGCTAAGGTTAAGGTCATTCCTTTTGTGACCTCGACTTATGCAGGGCAGATTGACTTAGGCCGCTGGAATAATGGCGAGGTGCATATCAGCCTCTTAGAGCCACTAGATGGTGCCACGCTAGAGCGCGCGCAGATCAATGAGCAAACGCTGGCGCTGCGTGAGCGCATGATTGCTAAGCTCCATGAGATGGATCCTCAGGTAAAGCGTCCCGAGGGCTATCAGCTGCCAGCGGAGCGCTAACTACCCCCATCAAGATCCGTTATCAGCTTACACTCCTTACTCAATTCTTACTCACTCCCTCCCCCTATGCCCTCCTTACTGTCCCGTTGCTGACAGCATCAGGCGCTGTGTGGCATTTTGCCCCTCAACCGCACTCACTGTGCCCAAGCTGCACTTCTTTCTACCTTGGAACTTGCCAGACTGAGAGGGTTTGCCCCTATGTTATGGGCTTAAAATCGGCATTTTATGTGAGTTTAAGGCCCTTGATGCAGAAACCTGATATGGGGCAGCAAGCGTCGCTACCGCGACGCACCTCTATGGTAGGTTAATGGCCAGTAGCTTTACTCACACAAGGGGAACGTGCTCTCGCCAGCCAGCCAGCCTGCCTGCCTTCTCCTACCTCCAGAGTTCACCTCTTGTTGCTGGGTGCCCCTACCTTTTGGCCGCGCTTGTACCTAAATGCTTTTGCAGCGCCCGCGTAGCTTAGCGCACCGCCCTTCACCGCACAGTACCGCTCGCTCCGCACAGCAAAGCACCATCATCCCCTCGCCTGAGCCCGCTGCGGCGCTTTGGCAGCGTATTGCTTAAGAGCAATTGCACCCTGCTCTGGCAATAACGGCTCTTACTACCAACTTACCACGCAAAACAGCTTGTACATCTGCTTTACACCCGCCCAAAACAATGGCCCTGCCTAAAGGGGTGTATAATGGCAGGCTAGCCTAGGCGCCGCCTCTTGAGGTTGCCACTTAGACTCCTGATTTTTTTGAGTTTTCTCATGTATATGACGACCGATGAGATACGCTCTACGTATCTCAATTTCTTTAAGGATCACGGCCACGAGATCGTGCGCTCTAGCTCGCTGGTGCCGTACAACGATCCTACCTTGCTCTTTACCAACGCTGGTATGAACCAGTTCAAGGATGTCTATCTTGGTAAAGAGAGACGCCCTTACATCAACGCCACCACCGCTCAAAAGTGCGTGCGCGCTGGTGGTAAGCAAAACGATCTCGACAACGTGGGCTACACCGCCCGCCACCACACTTTCTTTGAGATGCTGGGCAACTTTAGCTTTGGCGGCTATTTCAAGAAAGAGGCTATCACCTACGCTTGGACTCTGCTCACTGAGGGCTTTAAGTTACCTAAAGAGTCCTTAATGGTCACGGTCTACGCCGAAGACGACGAAGCTTACGACGTCTGGCACAATATCATCGGCCTGCCAGCGGACAAGATCGTCCGTATCGGTGATAACAAGGGTGGTCGCTACAACTCCGATAACTTCTGGCAGATGGGCGATACCGGCCCATGCGGCCCATGCTCGGAAATCTTCTACGACCATGGTCCAGAGATCTGGGGCGGCCCTCCAGGATCACCTGATGAAGACGGCGATCGCTTCATCGAGATCTGGAACATCGTGTTCATGCAGTACAACCGTCAAGCTGATGGTACCTTCGAGCCATTAGGCAAGCCAATGATCGACAATGGCTTGGGCCTTGAGCGTATCGCTGCTGTGCTGCAGGGTGTGCACTCGAACTACGATATCGATCTCTTCCGTGCGCTCATCGACAACGTCGCTGAGATCCTGAACGTCAGCGATAAGTCCTCCAAGTCTCTGCGCGTGATTTCCGACCACATTCGCTCGTGCTCGTTCTTAATTGCTGATGGTGTGCTGCCATCCAATGAGGGCCGTGGCTATGTGTTACGTCGTATCATCCGCCGTGCGGTGCGTCATGGCCGTCTCTTAGGTGCCAAGGAAGTCTTCTTCTACAAGGTGGTCGCTAAGCTCGTCGAACTCATGGGTAAGGCTTACCCAGAGCTTATCGAGCAGCAAGCTTTAATTGAGCGCACCTTAAAGAAGGAAGAAGAGCAGTTCTTAAACACCTTAGACCGTGGCTTAGCGCTTTTAGACAAGGAGCTTGAGAAGTTAGGTGCCGAGCGTACCATCCCAGGTGAGGTGGTCTTTAAGCTCTACGACACCTACGGCTTCCCTGCTGACCTGACGCAAGACGTGGTGCGTGATCGTGGCTATGTCGTCGACATGGATGGCTTTGAAAGCGAAATGGCCAAGCAACGCGCTCGTGCCAAGTCCGCTTCGACCTTTGGTCTTGATTACAACCAAGAGCTGAAGATTAACGTCGAGACCGAGTTTACTGGCTACGATAAGACCTCTGATCAGGCCAAGATCATTGCCCTATTCAAGGGTATTGAGCCATGCGACGAGGTGTTAACCGACGAGCAGGCCGTCATCGTCTTAGAGAAGTCGCCATTCTATGCGGAGAAGGGTGGTCAGATCGGTGATACCGGTGAGATCCGCTGCGGTCACAACCTCTTTATCGTCGAGAACACCAAGTATGTGGGTAAGGCCATTATCCACATCGGTCGTGTGGAGTTAGGCGAGTTTAAGGTAGGTGACGAGTGCGAGGCTCTGGTCGATGCCAAGCGCCGCAAGCGCATTGCTGCTAACCACTCGGCTACGCACTTACTGCACTCCGCTTTACGTGAAGTCTTAGGCGATCACGTCATGCAGAAGGGCTCCTCGGTTGGCCCAGAGCGCTTACGCTTTGACTTCTCGCACCCGCACCCACTGTCGACGCAAGAGCGGCAGCAAGTGGTGGCCCTTGTCAATGAGTACATTTGCGACAACGTGCCAATCTGCACCGACGTAATGGATCTTGATGCGGCCAAGGCAACTGGTGCTATGGCCTTATTCAATGAAAAGTACGAAGGCGAAGTCCGTGTAGTATCCATGGGGCCATTCTCCAAGGAGCTGTGTGGCGGTACGCACGCTCACCGTACTGGTGACTTAGGCTACTTCCTCATTGTCTCTGATGAGGCTATTGCCTCTGGTATTCGTCGTATTGAGGCCATGACTGGCCCTAGCGCGATTGAGTATCAGCAGACTATTAGTCGCGTCGTGGCTCAAGCCTGCAACATCTTAAAGGTCGACAACTTCAGCATTGTCGATCGCATGAAGTTCATGATCGAGCACACCAACTCCATTGAGCATGAGAACATGCTCTTAAAGGAGAAGCTGGTGCACTTAGATTGTGTCAACTTAACGCACTCGGCCCAAGAGATTAATGGCGTGAAGGTGATTGCGGCCAAGACCGATGGCTACAGCAAGCGTGAGTTACGCTTAGCTGCTGACGAGCTGGTGCACACCTTAAAGAGCTGCGTGGTCGTGTTAGGATCGCCTGAAGAGCACGAGGACAAGGTCAGCTTAATTGCGGCTGTGTCTCCAGACTTAACGGCTAAGGTGCCAGCCAACGAGCTGGTAAACGCTGTTGCTGCTTATGTTGGAGGCAAGGGCGGTGGCCGTCCATACGTTGCTCAGGCTGGCGGTACCAACAAGGCTGGCTTAGATGACGCGATTGCGTCCGTAGTGCCATACCTGCAGGAGCGCTTATAAATGCTGGTAATATCCCAGAAGAAAGGTGACAAACTGCATATCGGAAGGGATATTACTATCAGCATTATCGACCTGAGGTCGAACAAGGTACGCTTAGGCATTGAGGCACCGGCGAAATATACGGTGTTACGCGACAGCCTCTTTTTGCAAGAGCAGGATGAGGCTAAGGAAGAAGAGGCAGCTACAGAGCTCGACTCTGAGGCTAAGGCTTGTGCACCTAGTGAAAAGGACGAGCAATAGAAGCTGCCGCTAAAGCCGCGCAGACAAGAGTAAGGGCGCGCAACTGAGCGTACTGAACAGGGGAAGCTGTGGTGACATGGCTTCCCCTGTTTTGTTATGGTGTGAAGCAAGATTCCATTGGCAAGCCACCGCTAAGATACAGTAGAGGGATGTTAATGTTACCGACCTTAACGATTGCTGATCTCATTTCCTCTGCGCAGGAGTTCAGTGCTCTTATCAGCTAGGAGCGGCACGCTCACCACACACCTGCGTACCATGGTCGCAGAGGGAGCAAACCACGAAGATATTGTTGGCTACCTCCAAGACAGGAACCTCCCTGGCGATGAGATCGTACTCCAAGATTTGGCTAATGAGAGTCTGACAAATCCACCAGAGCAAGGAGTCCTCACCATCAGTAATGCCTTGCAGTGGCGATTACACTACTCACGCGCCTTTAGCTGTGGCAATAGCCTGAATGGAGTGCTCAACTTTGACTACTAAACGCGCCCGTGGTGACTACCAAACTCCAGCATCCTTAGCCCAGCAAGTCTGCTCCTACCTCTATGAGGTGCGTAAACTTAGGCCGCAAGCGGTCTTAGAGCCCACCTGCGGTTTAGGAGCGTTTCTTACGGCAAGTAAGATCTTTGCGGCCCGTGAGTACGTGGGTATTGAGCTTAACTCCGCCTATTGCCAGCACTGCCGTGACCACATAACCGAAGACAACCTCACCATTGTTAATGCGGATATCCTCACCACCGCGACGCGGCCACTCATCCATGAGCAACCTCTTCTCATTGTGGGCAACCCGCCATGGGTAAACCAAGCGACGCTGTCTGCATTAGAGGCAGCGCCCGTCCCCACGCGCGCAGCAAAAGAATTTGCGCTCAGTGGCTTAGCGGCGCTCACTGGCGAAAGCAACTTTGATATCGCCACAGCGATCACCTTACAGCTCATTGTGGAGTATCAGGGCACCAATACCACGGTGGCGCTCTTGTGTAAGAGCACAGTAGCGATAAAGGTATTTCAGGAGCTCAAGCGCCGTGGCATTGGCTTTACATGCTGTGACCTGTTACGTATCAATGCGGCTAAAGCTTTTGGGGTGGATGTCTGTGCGGGGCTGTTGGTAGTGGAGCTGACAACAAAGAGCAGTGTAGCCACACCTGATCTCTGTAAGATATTCGACCTGCAGCAGCCACTTGAGGTGGTGGAGTGCTGTGGCTACCTCAAGGGACGTTTTTATCGCCAACTGCCCTTAGAGCTGGCCACTACCACTGGGTACAGTCGCAACACGGCCAACGCTACTACTACTACTACTACTACTACTACTACTATTGCAACCACCGCGACGCTCGCCAGCGCTCCGCACGCTACAGCGCCCCCATGCCTGCCAAACCCCGACCTTGCGATGCTAACCGCGTTAGACGGGCAATGCCAGCTACCATGGCGGCAGGGCATCAAACATGACTGTGCGGCCATTATGGAGCTACAGCCAAAAGAGCTGTCCCCAAGCCCAGCCACGTCTCATGACAAGTCCTTACAGCTGACCAACGGCTTAGGTGAGCACGTAGTGGTCGAGCCTGAGTGGGTGTTTCCTCTGGTCAAGAGCAGTCATCTCAAAGCACCACTCATGTCCTCATGGCGAAAGTACGTGCTAGTACCACAGCACAAACTACATGAAGACACCGCTCACTTAGAGCAGGATGCGCTGCTGTTGTGGGCATATCTCCATAACCATGCTGAGTACTTTGCCCGCCGCAAAAGCCGAATTTATCGCGATCGGCCTGTCTTTACGCTCTTTGGCTTAGGGGAATACAGCTTTGCCCCTTACAAGGTAGCGGTGAGTGGCTTTGCACAGCAGCCACTCTTTTGCCTGCTTGACGGTACCACACGTCCTGTCATGACTGATGATACCTGCTACTTTCTCAGCTTTACGCAGTATGAGATGGCTTACGTCACCATGCTGCTGCTTAACAGCCCACAAGTACAGACTTTTTATGGCAGCATTGCGCTCAAAGAGGCCAAGCGGCCGCTGTGCAAAAAGGTCTTAGCCCGCCTCGATCTGTTGCAGGCAGCAGCACACACTACCTTAGCGGCATTACAAGAGACAAAGCTGAAACTGCATTTACCACCACGGATCAGCGCCAGCGTGTGGAACCAGTGGGCGGCGGAGATCAGCAAGGCTGCGCAGTTGTAAGTGTAAGCAGCACGACCAATAAGACGGCGGCCATGCAGACCACTACCTAAAAGAGGTTAGCCCAGCCCACTTGAAGCTGTACTGTGCTCTGCTCTCATGGCCGCTACTGGTATCCCAGTGCCACCCCCAAAGATGCCCATAGACATGGGCTTTTACTACCAGCTTAGGCTAAATTTCACCTTTTTGTAAAAAAGTGTTGACAAGGGTAGGCAAAACTAAGATAATGCCGCCACACAGTCGCGGAGAGATGACCGAGTGGCTGAAGGTACTCCCCTGCTAAGGGAGCATACGACTATAAAAATCGTATCGAGGGTTCGAATCCCTTTCTCTCCGCCATCACACTGTGACTGCATGCAGTAGCAAATGACTGCGCACCCGTAGCTCAGCTGGATAGAGTAATCGGCTACGAACCGATCGGTCGGGAGTTCGAATCTCTCCGGGTGCGCCATCTCTGCTTTTATCCCCTTCCCTTCTTTCTCCTTTCCTCTTCTTACTTCCTTACTTTTCTGCATCTTCCTCTCTTCTGACTACTGCTAATCTCACTGTAGACTTGGTGTGCCCACTCTGTGCGTCTTAAGTGCTGCCAGAGCAAAGGGACTTACCGCCGCGCATGCCGTCAACAGTCGCAGAGCAGTATGATTTTCATTTTTTGCAGCAAATACTGCAAAAGAGCTCTGGCTTAATGACGGGCTTAGCGCGATAAGATGCGCCTATATATGAGCTTTGCAAAATACTGCAAAGCAATTGCAGCAAAAGAATGGCGTACAAAAGGCCTCTGGGCAGCTGATGCGTACACTGAAGAAAAAAGTTTGATGCGCTAAGCACGTAGCCATCGCGTTGGTGGAATGCAGCAACTTTTTCAGCAACGCGCAGCGGTGAGATCTTGCTATGATTATGAGGCTACAGCGAGCGTTCAGGTTCGCTCCGCTCTAAGCGCTACCGCGTACTAAGACAAGGCGTGCTGCCTTGTGCTAGGCAGCATGTTGCGGCGCTTGGCACTTGGCGCTGGAGCCTTGCTGCTCTTAAGCTAGGGCGCCTTCAAGCTCTCTTCTGGGCACCGCGCGGCAGACGAGCAAAGTCCTGTGTTTGGTTGGTTTTGGGAAAAGGTGAGGGTAGGTATGGCTGACGGTCTTACTGACGCTAATACTGACATTGAACATCGTGAGCCACCAACGGATCTCGATGCAGAACGCCTCGTTTTAGGCGGCCTGATGCAAGATGGCTCTCTGCTCTCCCAAATCGCAGAAACCATTGGTGCCTTATCTCCTGATGAATTTGCCTCGGCCCGCAATCGCTGCATTTATGAGGCGATCTTAAAGCGCTCGGCGACCTCTGAAGACTTTAATGCAACCGTCTTAGGTGACCAGCTTGAGACTGACGGCCTGCTCGAAAAAGCTGGTGGCACCCGTTACCTCGCGGCCTTAATTGCCAACAGTGGCCCGCCATCGGCCTCGGTTATTGAGTACGCCAATATTGTGCGCACCAAAGCCAAGCGCCGTGCCATGATTGCGGTCAGCGAAGGCATTATCGACATGTGCTACAGTCCAGAGGGCCGGTCGATTAAGGAAATCTACGACGAGGCCTCCGGACGTATCTTTAAGCTCGTAGAAGAGCAAGGCCAGTTTAGTGATGGCCCGCAACCGGTGATTGCCGCTGCTGTTAGTCTGATGATGAAGATGCACAGCGACGATCCGGATATGCAAACAGGCGTACCGACAGGCTTTTCGGAGTTAGACGCGCTGACGCAAGGCTTACAGCCAGGCAGTCTCAACATTATTGCGGCCCGTCCTTCGGTAGGTAAAACCTCCTTTGCCATGAACATCGTGACCAACATCGCGATGAATCCAAACGTCCACAAGCCTGCGCTGGTCTTCTCTTTGGAAATGCCGACGGAGCAACTGGTGCTGCGTATGCTGGCGACCTTTGGGCGCGTCAGCATGTCCGAGATGCGTGCGGGCCGCGTTGAGAATGAGCAGTGGATGGACATGGTGCGTAAGGTCAAGCTCTTGGCTGAAAACGTCAATGGCACCAACCGCGACAAGCTCTTTATTGATGACAGCAGCGATATCACGCCACTTGAAGTCCGTGCACGGGCGCGTAAACTCAGCATGGAATATGGCGGCTTAAGTGTCATCATGATCGACTACGTACAGCTGATGCGCAGTCAGACTAAGGCCGCTAACCGTACCTTAGAGATTGGTGAGATCTCTCGCTCGCTGAAGATGCTGGCCAAAGAGCTAGAAGTACCCATCATTGCGCTAGCGCAGCTTAACCGTGAGGTGGATAACCGTAAAGACCACCGTCCTTTAAACTCGGACTTACGTGAATCGGGCTCCCTCGAGCAGGATGCGGACATGATTATGTTCCTGCACCGTGAAGCTGTCTATAACAAGATCGAGGGCCCAAACGATAACTCGCATGATGCGCTGCTGATTATTGGTAAGAACCGTAACGGTGCTACGGCAGATATTGAGCTGACCTTTATGGGCGAGTACACGGCCTTCTATGACAAGGGCTACGCCGAGCAGGTGTTAAACGACCCTGTTGGTGGTAGTCAGGACATCCCTGCTTACTAAGACTTACTAAGAGCAGCGATGGCAGGCTCAAGGCGCTGCCTCGTTGCTCGCTTTAGGGCTCTGCTCATAGTTTTGGTGGCAACAACAACAACGTGGCCTCATACCTTTAGGTAAGCACATGAACCGTGGTTATGAAGTTTAATGTTAGCCACCTAAGAGTAGTATGAAGGCTCTATCCACCAAACTCTGATAAGCCCCCCATTTCTAATGCTCTGATTTGCGTTGTTCACTCTTAGGTTCGCGGTATGCCTTCCCCCAGCTCAGCCCCAATACCGGCCGCCCCATTTTTCACGTGAAGCATAGCTGAAGCATAGCTTTTGCGCGCAATGCACCACCGTAAGAGCGTCTGCAACCCCTGTCACGGCAGATAGAGCTTGGGTGTAAAATGATGGCCGTTTTTCTGTTGAACTCCGCGTAATTTCCCTTTTGCTCACGGTAATTGCTGCGCCCAGAGAGGAGCGTAAGGCTCGCGCCTGCTTGCTTTGTTATGAAATCTGTTACCGCCGTTATCAACATCGCCGCTCTCAAGGCCAATATCGACACCATTAAAGGCTTTACCCCACAGTCCAAAATTATTGCTGTGGTCAAAGCTAATGCCTACGGCCATGGACTGATCACGGTGGCGCAAGCACTCACTGACCAAGTGGATGCCTTTGCCGTAGCGCGCTTACCTGAGGCCATGGAATTACGCGCTGCTGGCATCACTAAGCCCGTCGTGCTCTTAGAGGGCTTCCTCAATGATGAGGACATCCCTACCATCTCCGCGCAAGGCTTCTTTACTGCGATCCATGACATGGAGCAAATTGAAGCCATTGAGCGCACCGCCATTGCTAAGCCAATCCATGCGTGGCTTAAGATCGACATCGGTATGCACCGCTTAGGAGCCTCCCACGATCAGGTGCAGATGATGAAACAGCGCTTAGAGCAATCTTCTAAGATCGTCCAGCCTATTGGCCTCATCTCGCACTTAAGCGTCGCTGATACCCCAGGCATGGAAGACTACAATCAAGAGCAGATTGCGTACTTCTTTGAGGTGGCTCAGGACTTTACGGGCGATCTCTGCCTTGCCAACAGCGCCGGTATCATCTCGTGGCCACAAGCCCGCACTGCCTACGTGCGTCCTGGCATCATCATGTACGGCATTTCCCCATACCCAGACAAAACCGGCCCTGATTTAGGCTTACAGCCAGTGATGACCTTAAAGAGCTCGATCATTGCCATGCGTAAGGTCAAAAAGGGCGACCGTGTCGGCTATGGTGCGGCGTGGACAGCGCCTTATGACACCATTTTAGGTATTGTGGCGGCTGGCTATGGCGATGGCTACCCACGCACCATGCCTAATGGCGCACCTGTGCTGATTAACGGACGCTATGCCCCAACGGCTGGCCACGTGTGCATGGATATGCTCTTTGTGGATTTAGGCCCAGAGAGTAAGGACAAGATTGGTGATGAGGCTATTCTCTGGGGACAGGGTTTACCTGTAGAGAAGATTGCCTCCTTATGTGGCACCATTCCCTATGAGCTGGTATGCCGCATCATGCCTCGCGTCAACATGGAAGTGCAGGCGTAAGCGTCATTCAGCAGTATCTCAAGGACAGCGCTGCATCTCTGCCTAAGCTAAGCTAAAAAGCGGCGGGGTAACCGCTGTCAGCCCTGCACCAAAGCTCCTTACTGGCTATTATCTCGAGAGTGGTGGTGGTGGTGGTTGCGGTGGCTACCTTATCTACTCTGCTCTTAGCCCAGTCCTGCTCCTTTGAGCAGCGCCCCCAAAAGAAAAAGGCCCGTCATGGGCCTTTTTCTTTGGCGCTGCATGAGCAGCTGAAAAAGCAAAGAACTAGAGATTAGTTCTTTGGCTCTTTCACAAAGCGCATCGACAGGTCTAAGGCGCGCACGTTCTTGGTTAATGCACCCACGGAGATAAAGTCCACACCAGTAGAGGCGTATTTGCCAATGGTCTGCAGATTAACGTTACCGGAGATCTCTAACTTAGCCTGACCGGCCGTCACCTTCACCGCCTCGACCATGCCGTCAAACTCAAAGTTATCCAGCATGATGATATCGGCCTTAGCCGCTAAGGCCTCACGCAGCTCGGTTAAGTTCTCCACCTCAACCTCGACCTTGGTGTTTGGCTTTAATTCACGAGCCTTTTGCACCGCCGCCGTAATCGAGCCACAAGCCATGATGTGGTTCTCTTTGATGAGGTACATGTCAAAGAGGCCAATGCGGTGATTGTGACCACCACCGACAGTCACTGCATACTTTAAGGCTGTGCGTAAGCCTGGGATGGTCTTACGCGTGTCTAAAAGCTGCGTCTTGGTCTCACCCATGGCCTTAACGTACTCGTGCACCGTGGTAGCCACACCCGATAAGGTCTGCACAAAGTTTAAAGTGGTGCGCTCGGCCGTCAGCATGGTGCGCGCATGGCCCTTTAAGTGGAAGAGCTCTTGGTTTGGCTTAATCTCATCACCATCCTTAACGAACCACGTAATGGTGACGCGACCGCCTAACTGGCGATACACCTCTTCGACCCAATCCTTACCGCAAAACACGCCAGGCTCACGGGTGATGACTGTAGCCTCATTCACGGCATCATCAGGAATCAGCTGGGCCGTCACATCTAAGCTTAAATCAACCGCACCACCTAAGTCTTCCTTTAAGGCATTGGCAACCGAGATCTTGATATCGTCAGCTAACATTTGGCAAAAAATCTCCATGACCCAGCTGGTGCCTAAGGCTGGAGCCTAAGGAGGAAAGCGCGCCATCACAACAGAGCTTAGCCCTTAGTTAGCACTTAACAGAAGCTGGGGAAAATCGTGCTCCAAATTCTAGCACTTTTCAGCGGAAAAACCGTTTTCTATCGGGAATTTACCCACCTGCTTTTGCTATAATTAGTGGCTTTTACATCGTCAGGTCACAGGGACAAAAGCTTCTTTGCCTGCGGCGCCCTAAAGCCCAAAGCAAAGCCAAATAAGCCCACTAAGAACGCAAAGATAGCTCCTCTATCCTGTGACGGCTAACACTAATGGCAGCCAAATGTTAGATATTGCTTTAAACACGCGCTTACAGGAACTCCGCGAGCGAGCTGATTCCTTACGGGGGTATCTTTGAGTTAGAGGCCAAAAAAGAGCGCCTTGAGGAAGTCAATGGTCTGCTCTCTGAGCCTAATATCTGGTCAGATCAGGAACGCTTTCAGTCCTTAGGCAAGGAAAAGCAAACCTTGCAGCATGTCATCGCCACCTTTGCAGAGATCGACCAAGGGCTTGATGACGTGGCCATGCTCTATGAGATGAGCCAAGAGGAAAGCGATCCTGAGGCCCAACATGAAGCGCAACAAGAGGCCCTCAACGAATTTACGGCCTTAGAAAAGAAGATCAGCGCCTTAGAATTTGAGCGGATGTTCTCCCAGCCACTTGATAACAGTGACTGCTATATGGACATCCAGTCCGGCTCTGGCGGTACCGAAGCGCAGGATTGGGCCGAAATGATCATGCGCATGTACATCAAATTTGGTGAAAAGCACGGCTTTAAATGCACTATTACCGACCTCACCGAGGGTGATGTCGCCGGTATTAAGGGTGCGACCGTCAAATTTGAAGGCCCCCATGCCTACGGCATGCTGCGTACCGAAACCGGTATCCACCGCTTAGTGCGCAAGTCACCGTTTGACTCTAACAACCGTCGCCATACCTCGTTTTGCTCGGCCTTTGTCTACCCAGAGGTCGATCACGATATCAAGATCGATATTAATCCCGCTGACTTACGCGTCGATGTGTTTCGCTCCTCCGGAGCCGGTGGTCAGCACATCAACAAGACCGAGTCGGCAGTGCGTATCACCCACGTCCCGACAGGCATTGTCGTGACCTGCCAAAACGAGCGCTCCCAGTTTCAAAACCGCGATCAGGCGATGAAACAGTTACGCGCTAAGCTCTATGAGCTGGAGTTGCGTAAGCAGCGCAGTGAGCAGCAGGCTATTGAGGACAGCAAGGACGATATTGGCTGGGGTAGCCAGATTCGCTCTTATGTACTCGATGATGCCCGCGTCAAGGATCTGCGCACAGGCGTCGAGTGCCGTGACACACAAAAGGTGCTCAATGGTGACCTCGACCAGTTTATTGAGGCCAGCCTCAAGCAGGGCCTGTAAACACTACCCTAAGCATCTTGATGCAAGACTCACCACGCGCAGCCTCACTGCAAGGTATTAAGGTAGTTTAAGGTAGTTATAAGGCCGGTGTTCCCTCGCCGCTCTTACGCCCCCAAGTTTCTTTTACTCCCTGACGCTGAGCTGTCTTCAGACAGCATCAGCCATGAACAAACACACTCTCAGGCTTAAGCCAAAGGCCGACAATGTCAGCACTGTCAGCCCTGTCAGCAAGACAGTAAGACCGCAAGGCAGCAAGTTAGCAGCCTTTGCCCCGTGCCGCAACGATACACGGGCAGTAGCTTAAGCCTCACAACTTAAGGTAGCTTTGCTTTAGCTCCGCACGAGATCAGTAGCCGCTGCTTCTTTTTCTTTGTAAGGCCACCGCCGCTGCCGCAGCTGCAGCGCTGCGAGGCGCTGGACGGCACAGAAGTTAGGCTCTGATGGCTACTTACGCCGAGCTCCTTTTTTCATCCAAGGACTTTTTCATGACTCAGGCTCCTTCCTCCGCAACCGAGAACAGCAACGCGCAAATGCTTGAGCGCCGCGAAAAGCTCAACACTTTACGCAGCTTTGGCCAGGCCTACCCAAACGACTTCCGTCGTGATGCCCTTTCCTCCGACATCGTGGCTGCCTGCGCTGATAAAGAGAACGAGACCTTAGAGCAGGAAAAGCACACCTTTACCATTGCCGGTCGTATGATGACCCGCCGTATCATGGGTAAGGCCTCGTTTGCCACCTTACAGGACATGGGCGGCAAGATTCAGATCTACGTCACCCGTGACGACTTACCTGAGGGCCAATACCAAGAGCTCTTTAAGAAGCTGGACTTAGGCGACATCATCGGTGTTACCGGCTTTGCCTTTAAGACCAAGACTGGCGAGCTGACCTTACACGTCACCTCCTTACGCCTCTTAGTTAAGGCCTTACGTCCACTGCCTGAAAAGTACAAGGGCTTAGTTGATCAGGAAGCCCGCTGCCGTCAACGCTACTTAGACCTCATAGCCAATGAGGAGTCGCGTCGCACCTTTGAAATCCGCACTAAGATCGTGTCCTTCATTCGCCGCTACATGGATAGCAAGCGCTTCTTAGAAGTGGAAACGCCAATGATGCACGTCATCCCAGGCGGTGCTAACGCTAAGCCATTCATTACGCACCACAATGCCCTTGATATGGACATGTACCTGCGTATTGCCCCTGAGCTCTACTTAAAACGCTTAGTGGTCGGCGGCTTTGAGCGTGTCTATGAGATCAATCGTAACTTCCGTAACGAGGGTATTGACGTCCGTCATAACCCAGAGTTCACCATGATTGAGTTCTACATGGCCTATCATGACTACCACGATCTCATCGACCTTACAGAAGACCTCTTCCGCAACATGGCCAAGGACGTCTTAGGCACCACCAAGATCCACTACGGCAAGGAAGGTGAGCCTGGCTTAGACCTCGACTTTGAGCGTCCATTTGAGCGCCTGACCATGAAGGAAGCCATCGTCAAGTACGGCCCTGGCATCACCATGGCAGACCTCGAGGATGAGGCTAAGACCAAGGCTTGGTGTGAGAAGCTGCACGTGGAAATGCACGAGGGCTGGGTCTTAGGCCACTACATTGCGGCCCTCTTTGAGGAGCTGTGCGAGGAGCACTTACAGCAACCTACCTTCATCACCGAGTACCCTGCGGAGATCTCCCCTCTTGCCCGTCGTAGCGACACCAACCCAGCCTTTACCGATCGCTTTGAGTTCTTTATTGGCGGTCGTGAGATGGGTAACGGCTTCTCGGAGCTTAACGATCCAGATGATCAGGCTGGCCGCTTCAAGCAGCAAGCTGAGCAGAAGAAGCACGGCGATGATGAGGCCATGTACTACGATGAGGACTACATCGTAGCCTTAGAGCATGGTCTGCCACCTACTGCAGGTGAGGGTATCGGTATTGACCGTGTGGTGATGCTGTTCTCCAACAGCCACACGATTCGTGACGTGATCCTCTTCCCAACCTTACGTTTACAGAACAAGGTGGGCTCTGACAAGGCTGCTGGTGACAAGGCTGAGGCGGCAACTGAAGCTAAAGCTGAGTAGGCAGAAGCTTAAGCCCAGCGGGCAGCAACAACAGATTAGCAACTGCAAGAGCAAAAGCGCGAGCAACCGCAGCCGCAACAGCAGCAGTAGCATCAGCAGTTGCTGCTGCAACTACAACTGCTACTGCAACAGCTCACGCGGCCAGCTAAAGTTACCAATAAGCTGCTCCTTGGTCTAAAAGTGCGGCGTTTGCGCCTGAATGCTCTAAAATAAGGCCAACAGGTGCAGCGTTGCTGCCCATGAGGCAACGGTGAAGATGCCCCTCTGCGCTATCCGTGGTCGTCGCGCGTCTTACACCACACTAAGCCCCGTCTTTGGTGCTTTGGTTTTTTTCGGAGATTTATCTCATGCATACCTTCCACGGATCTTTAGTGGCGCTGATTACTCCTTTTAAGGATGGCAAAGTCGATGAGCAGGCCCTAGAGCGCTTAGTGGAGTGGCACATCGCTCAAGGCACTGATGCGCTGGTGCCAGCAGGTACCACCGGTGAGAGCCCAACCTTATCGGATCAGGAGCACACCCGTGTAGTGGAGCTTGTGTGCCAAGTGGCTAACCACCGCATTCCCGTGATGGCGGGTGCAGGCTCTAACAACCCAGTTGAGGCGGTGCACTACTCGCACGAGGCTGAAAAGGCTGGTGCTGACGGCCTGTTGCACGTGGCAGGCTACTACAACCGTCCAAATCAGGATGGCCTGTATGCCCACTTTAAGATGGTGCATGATGAGACTTCGCTGCCTATCTTTGTCTACAACATTCCAGGTCGTGCGGTAGTCAATGTGCTGCCACAGACCTTAGCCAAGCTTGCGGAGCTGCCACGCATTGCTGGTATTAAGGACGCCACGGGTGACTTAGCACGTCCATGGGTAGAGCGCTCCTTAATCAAGCGTGAGGACTTTACGTGGTTATCAGGTGAGGATGCCTCGCAGGTGAGCTACGACGTGGCTGGTGGTGTGGGCTGCATTTCGGTGACGGCCAACATTGCGCCAAAGTTAGTGCATCAGGTGCAAGCTTACTGCGCTAACAACCAGTGGGTTGAGGCTCGTGCCTTACAAGACAAGCTCATGAAGCTGCATGGCCTCATGTTTAAGGAGCCAAGCCCAGCTGGTGCGAAGTACGCAGCTTCGTTATTAGGTTTATGCACTGAGGAGTGCCGTCTGCCAATTGTGCCGCTGAGCGACAGCACTAAAGAGGCTATCAAGGCCGCGATGCAAGAGCTGGAGCTCATCTAAGAGCAGCAGCAGTAACAGCGCAGGGTAATCTCCTGCCAACACCACAGCGCCAGCGCGCTTTTCCCTGACAAAAGGAGTGGCCCAAGGTCGCTCCTTTTGCTCATTTATCCCCTAAAAGGTGGCTGGACGCAGCAAAGATCGCGACCTATATTTAGGTACTAAAAGCGCCTGACGGCGCTTTATCTTGAGAGTAGCTCCGCAGCAAACATCTACTCTCAGGGTAAAACACCTGATTGTAGGCAGTTGCATCCTTTGGGATTTGCTTTTTAGAACACTCGCCTTACAAGTAAGCGCAACGAAGCTAAAGCGCGAGTATCGGTACCTCAAAGATGGCTACACCTTTTCTGCACCTTACAGCCACTGCATACCCTTTTTAAGACGCCTTTAGGCCCGAGAGTATTTAGTGACCACTAACATCCCTCCGCAGCAGGCTGACGACGCCCTTTCCCCTGAAACGATCACCAGCACTACATCAAGTGCTGCAACTACCGCCAGTGCCACCACTGACACCAATACCTGCACTGACGCCACTGTCTTACCTGATGCCACCGCCACCAGTGCTGACAATAGCAGTGCAAGTGAGGCTGGTGAGCATCCCCACCAGCGCATTCGCTCCTTTGTGATTCGCGCCGGACGTATGACCAACGCCCAAACTAAGGCTTTAGAAGAGCTGGGCCCCAAGTATGTGCTCGACGTCAGTGCCTTACAGCCTCTTGATGTAGCTGCCGCCTTTGGCCGTGAAGCCCCAGTCGTGGTCGAGATCGGCTTTGGTATGGGCAAGTCCTTTATCGAAATGGCGCAACACGACCCGCTACGCAATTACTTAGGCATCGAAGTCCACCCACCGGGGGTTGGTGCGACCTTGCTCTTAATTGAGGAGCTGGGCCTTACTAACGTCCGCCTCATCAAACATGATGCCTTTGAGGTGCTCACCCAATGCTTAGGCCCTGAGAGCATCGACATTTTGCAGATCTTCTTCCCTGACCCATGGCCAAAGGCTCGCCATCACAAGCGCCGTCTCGTTAATCCCGAGTTTTTAGCGCTGGTCACTCCACTTTTAAAGCATGGGGGTGAGATACGCATGGCCACTGATTGGCAAGAGTACGCTGAGCAAATGCTGGAGTGCTTAAATAACGCTCCGGAGCTGAGCAACACCAATCCAGAAGGAGGCTATATCCCACGTCCTGAGTGGCGTCCGCTGACGAAGTTTGAAAAACGTGGCGAGCGCTTAGGTCATGGCGTCTGGGATTTAGTGTTTAAGCGTGACTAATACCTCTCGTTACCAACAGCTGCTTAGCTTTTTACAGGAGCACGGCGTGCCTTGCTCCAGCTGTGATCCCTGCGATTGCGGGTGCCAGTGCGCCAATTCCCTCGTGCCTTTAAACGGTGATGCCAGTTTCCGCCGTTACTATCGCGTGCGCTTAGAGCCTGAGCAGTGCGAGGCCCTGTGCCGCAAAGAGCATACGTATCCGCACCTGCCAGAACGCTATCGCAGTACAGTCATTACGGTCGATGCGCCCCCTGAGACGCAGAAAAACCGCGAGTTCTTTGCCATTAACCGCCTCTTAAGCCACGCTAAGGTCTTAGTGCCAGCTATCCTTTGCGCGGACTTAGAGCATGGCTTTATGGTGCAAGAGGACTTGGGCGACAGCCTCTTTTATGATGTACTCGCTGATGACGACGAGCGCTTAGGCTTTTACTTTAGAGCCCTTGTTGAGCTCAATAAGATCAGCTCGCTGCCTTTGACCTTTGATGCTATGGAAGCGCTGACCACAGCGCGGCAGCAGGCGCAAGCGCGCCATGCCCAAGGCGGCCCTGACGACGCAGTGCTCATTGCTCGTTACGAGCTCGATAGCGACGACTTTGCCTATTTAGCGCAGCTGCCACCTTTTGATGATGCCTTTATCCGCATGGAGCTGGGCATCTTTACGCAGTGGTGCTTACAAGAGGCCTTACACTTAGAGCTCAGCGCTGCTGAGCAGGTCATGCTTGAGCGCAGCTTTAGCTTCTTAAGTGAGGCTTGCCGCAGCCAAAAGCAGGTGGCGATGCATCGCGACTTCCACAGCCGCAACATTATGATCAGCCCTGAGGGCTGCCGCTACTGCATTCAGGCGCAATTGGCGCTGCTCGACTATCAGGATATGGTAGTGGGCCCCATTGGCTACGATTGCGCGTCGCTGCTGTACGACTGCTACTACGTCCTTGCCTCTGACGAGCGCGAGATGCTGCTGACGCAGCTCTTTAAGACCTATCAGGTCAGTGGCCTCTTAGAGGGGAGCTGCACCTTAGAGGACTTTAAGCAGATGGTGCTGGTGTGCGCCATCCAGCGCCACATCAAGGTCTTAGGCATCTTTAACCGCCTGCATTTACGCGACGGTAAAGAGGGCTACTTACAGTACCTACCACAGGTAGTGCGCTACTTACAGGAAAATTGCGCGCAAGTGACGGCAATGCAAGATTTACTTGCGTTCCTCGACAGTCGCGTCGCGCCTGCGCTACTCAAAGGTGCCGAGTAATACTCTGGTTTGGTGGTGATGCAAGGATAGCGGTGCGCGCAGCCTGATGCTGATGCTGATGCTCATGCTAATGTTCATGATCATGAGCATGAGCATTAGCCACTGCCTCACTCCCAGCGGCGCTACTTGGTATTACCAGTGTGTTAGCCCCATATGGCCGCACCTTGCGGCTGACACGCTCCCCTATAAGCCACAAGCCATAAGCCCTAAGGCTCCCCAACCCTTTTAAGTTGCATTCTATGCGTGCCATGATTTTAGCCGCAGGCCAAGGTAAGCGTCTGCGCCCTATCACCAATACCATTCCTAAGCCCATGGTCACCGCAGGCGGCCACAGCCTCATTGCGTGGTCAATCTACAAGCTCAAAGCCCTCGGCATCACCGACATTGTGGTAAACGGCGCCTACCTCAAGGACACGCTCTTTTCCTACCTGCAAAGCCATGACTTTGGGGTCACACTCAGCTTTAGCCCTGAGGATGGGGACGGCCTTGAGACGGCAGGCGGCATTATAAAAGCTCTGCCTCTCTTAGGCGAGGAACCGTTTTTAGTGGTCAATGGCGATGTCTTTTTAGACAGCTCCTATGACTTTGTGCTGCCTTGCCCTTTACAGGAACAGGCGGACATCGCTGCTACGAGCGACCAGAGTGAGGCGCCACCAGTCTTAGCCCACCTCTATCTGACGGCTAATCCGGCCCATAATTTAAAAGGTGACTATGCCGTAGCTAAGAATGGCTGTTTACAATATGGCCATGATTTTACTTTTGCGGGTATTGCGTGGTACCACCCCAAGTTCTTTGCCGGTTGCACAGTCAAGCGCGAGCCACTACGGCCGTACTTTGATCGCTACGTCAGTACGCAGCAGATCACGGCCTCGGTGCTTAAAGCTAAGTGGTTTGATGTGGGCACGGTCGAGCGCTTAAATGAGCTCAATGCCTATCTTCAGAACCACGATGGCTGGGGACAGGAGCGCGCGGCGCTTAACACCACCACCACTACCTTATAGCCCTTCTTTCCCACAGCAAACGGTACCCTTATCGCGCAGGCGCTACATTGCGGCCTTGCCACAAAAAACAACGCATGGCGCGGCAAATTAGGTAAAGTAGGAAGCACCCACTCGTTTTATTGCTGCGCAGCTCCTGTGCTACTCCACAACTTCGGTGCGCTTAACCCCCACGCTCTCCCCATCCTGCTTCCCCTGACGCAGGTAGCCACCTCTGAGGTCTCTTATGTCTTGGAAAGGACGTATTATTGGCGCCATTATTGGCCTGCTCTTTAGCCCTTTAGGCGCCGTCATTGGCTTTTTAATTGGCTACTTTGCCTACGACAAAAAGCGCAATGAGCTGCTGGCACAAAGCCAAGCAGCCCGTGACACACTTTTAGGCAATGGTGGCGATCCAGCGGCGCACGAGCAAATCATTGCCAGCACCTTTCGCTTAATGGGCTATGTAGCCCGTGGAGCCGGACGCGTCAATGAGTCGCACATTAAGCAGGCAGAGAACCTGATGGATGCGATGCATCTTAACGAGCACCGCCGCCACATTGCCATTGATGCCTTTAACTTTGGCAAGAGCGAGGAATTTGACCTCAATGCCGAAGCTGTGCATTTACGTCAAGTGGTGGGCACCAATCTCACCTTAATTTCCTACCTCTTAGAAATTCAGGTGGGTATCGCCATTGCTGATGAGGTGTTAGACCAAGGCGAGCACGAGCGTCTGCTCTACATTGCGCAAGCGCTAGGCATCAATGTCAATGACATGGAGCGCCTCATTCGCATTCGCATCGCCGAGCAGCAATTTGCGCGCTTCTCGCAGCGCTATGCCCAACAGCGCCAGCGTCAGTACGAGCAGCAAGGCCACAGCGGCTCCTATAGCGAGTACGGCAACCACAGCTACGAGAACTACGAAAAGTTTGGCTATGATGAGGACGAGGCCCAAAGCAGTGGTAGCAGCCAAGGACAGGCGCATGTATCGCGCAGTGAGCTTGATCGGGCTTATGAGATCTTAGGTGTGACCCCCGAGACACCATGGGACGATGTCCGCCGTGCACATAAGAAGCTGATGCTCAAGTATCACCCCGACCGCTTAGCAGCGCAGGGCTTACCACCGGAGATGGTGAAGCTCTATACGCAAAAGTCACAGGACATTCAGGCGGCCTTTGCGCTCATTAAGGAATCGCGCGGCAAATAGACAGGTAGCAGCACTAAGCCGTGAGAGCTCCCACCTCTGCACCTTGAGCTCAGCAAGGGGATGTCACTGACATCCCATTTTGCGTGGTGCGCAGCATTGGTCACGGGCCATGGGCTATGGACCATGGGCCATGCATGGGCTATAGGCCACAATCTCGGGACACGTTTAGTGCAAATCCGGCATAAGCTCAAAGATCTGTGGCTGCGGCGTCTTTAAGATAGAGGTCA
This sequence comes from Candidatus Anaerobiospirillum pullicola, assembly GCA_018884035.1. GTDB lineage: Bacteria > Pseudomonadota > Gammaproteobacteria > Enterobacterales > Succinivibrionaceae > Anaerobiospirillum > Anaerobiospirillum pullicola. The sequence goes on along the minus strand of JAHLFE010000094.1, from coordinate 1,308 downwards.
CTTGTAAGCTTAAGTCCTCATCCAGCCAGCTTACCTGCAGCTCACAGCCCTCAGGCACCGCAAATGGCGCCGGTGCACAGAAGGACAGCACCTCCCCCGTAGTCGGATGCTTAAAGCGCAGCAGCGCCGCGTGTAAGTACAGATGGGGCACGCTCTCATAGACGCGGTCGATAGCGTAGAGGTGGTCACCTAAGATGGAATGTCCCAACTGCTGCATGTGAATGCGCAGCTGATGCGAGCGCCCCGTTTGTGGGTAGAGGCGGACAAAAGTGCGATCCTGCGCCGCGTCATAATGCAGCGCTTGATAGTAGGTCAGCGCTTTTTTGCCCACCTCTAAATCGACCTTTTGGAAAGGACGATGTTCTAAATCGATAATCAGCGGCAGATCGACCGCTCCGGTGCCCTCGAGCTTACCGTCTACCCATGCCACATAGACCTTATGGACTTCACGGGCGATAAACTGCTTGCCTAAAGTAGAGATGGCGGCCTTATGTAGGCCTAATACTAAGACGCCCGAGGTGCCATAATCTAAGCGATGCACGACAAAGGCATCAGGGTAGATGCTCTTCACACGGGACATGATGCTGTCGTGATGCTTACGCTCCTTGCCTGGTACAGAGAGGATCAGCGAGGGCTTATTGACCACGATAATATCGCTATCCTCGTACATGATGTCGAGGAAAGGGAGCAGCGGCGGGTCATAGACAAAAGGGCGTTTTTCCATAAGGGCAGGGCAAGAAAAGAATCGACAAAGTGCTGTTAAAGGAGCAGCTGCAAGCGCCAGAGCATGGCGAAAGAGTCAGGAGTGGAGTGAGTGGCTGGAATGGCGGGAGTGGCAGCAGTGGCGATAATGACGGTAGAGGCGAGCGTGGCTTAGCCTGCAATAACGTCAGACCTTCTTCTCATAATCTTCGAGATTACCCGCTGCCAGCGCCTCCATTATCTCTTGTGCGCTCTTAAACGGCCCGTACAGGTTTTCCCCACGCTCCGCCTCTTCAATTGCGGCTAAGATCTCAGCATTAGGATCCAGTCGCACCGCAAAAGGCAAGCCGTCACAGCGCAAGCACTGATGCAGAAAGAGGCTATAGGCGGTGCTCATATCCAGTCCCAGATAGCTAAACAGCACCTCTGCTTGCTCTTTGAGAGTCGGATCGACCTTGAGCGTTACTTTTACCTTTGTACGGCGTTTTTATTAAATTCCCCGTACCTGTAAGGCTGGCGCAAAGAAAGCGCACAGGTTGTCAATGAAGGAAATCGGATCTGACAGAGTGGTGTAGGTGGTGTCTAAGGAGGTTTTATCGTCACCTA
>JAHLFE010000093.1 GCA_018884035.1 Candidatus Anaerobiospirillum pullicola | reverse complement strand
GTCCACAAAGCCCCCATCAAGTAGGGACGAAATATCCTTTCTTGAGTTCTTGGGAACATTATAACAGATGCTGATATTGGCCGCTTACATCCCTACGCTTACGCATAGGGAATTACGCGGCTTCGTTAAAGAGCACTTGATCCTTGACCAGCAACAGGTTGTACAGGAGCTCCATATGCGCAACGTAATCAAGTGAGACCTGATCTAAATCTTGCTGTAAAGCCGCAAGACGAGCAGTGAGATCCTGCTGCGCACGGTATCTTTGAAAGGAAGAAGCAAAGGCAAAAGGTGGGACAGCAGCGTAGTGGTCGTGGACGTATTGGCCAAACTGTGCGGCCGTTAAACCAACAACGCCTTGCGCGGTATTCAGGTGGGCAAGGATTTTTGGGGAAGAATTTGTCTCTGCACTACCCTCCGCTACACCTGTGTTAACAGCATTTTGCTGTTTTGTTGTATCTATTTGATTTGACTGTATGGGGGGGGGTAGCGCTATTTTTTATAGTAATATTATTAGAGGTAGCTTTTACTGGGGTGGTAGAGGTGGCCTTGGCCTTCGGAGCCTTTAGCGCTTGGCGCGAACGCGACTTATGAGACATAGTGGGTTATGCCTCCAAGGTAGTACTTAATGGTTTACGGGAACTACGTAGCCTCTGAGAGCGAGCGTACAGTAGGGCTCAGGTACAGGTAGTCCAACAGTGTATTCTGTAGCACAGAGTCACAAGCGCCAAGTTTAGCAAAGATCAACACTGCTGATGTGCTGATGTTAGGCACCTCTGCCACAGAGTGCTGCTAGGAAAAGCGTCCTTGATAGCCACCACCACAACATACCTACGAACCTAAAGTGGGTCGCCAAAGCTTTGCGCCCTATAACATCATCTCTAAGGGGGGTCTAAGGAGCTCATCTCCAGATGATTAACAGAGGAGTCACCACTTGCAGCAAGAAACTCCGGCTCTACTAATAGTTTGGTGGATACCAAAAAGCAGCAGCGCCCTGCTATCAAGCATGGGAATCCATGTGATGGCGTTTGGCGTGACCAACCTTGGCTTAGTGTTGGTGCCATCCCCACCAAACTCTGAGGAGAGCCGAACCCCAGAGCTCCTTGACAACATTAGGGGGTTCAGTTTGCGGTTATACCACCACCGCCGCCTGTGACAATATCCTATGTGGGTACCTCACTGGTAATGATACAGCCATCGATCCGTATGCCATTGTGGCTTAATGTAGCCTAATGCACTGACTTTCCCAGCGCCCGCCCCATCATCTCACCTGTAACTCATGATATCCTATGCGCTGATCATAACTACTGCTTCTTACAACTGGCGGCTGCCAGATAGCAGTTACGTTCTTCACCCCTTGGCTTCTCTCTTCCCAGCCTCTCCTCTCCCTACTGCAGCTTTGGTTCAAGCATGACCACATTGCACCTTTCCTCTAACCATTCGCACCCAACTGCCGCCATGCAGCCACGCGACTATGGTATAAAAAATTGTCATACCCCCCCCCTGTTACAAGAAAAAGTAACCGCTAATACCCACACGTCACTTGCTAACTCCAAAGCTGCGTTCCCATCAGCTGTGTCTACTCCAATCAGATCATTGCTGTCACTGTTAGGCACTACCTTAAAGCAGCATAAGCTGACTCTTGCTCTTATTGTGTTACTGGCCTTGCTCATCGAGGTCGTAATTGCCAATAGCTCAGCTCTCTTCTTTTCCCGCGATGACTATCCGCAACACGTCATCAGCCTGCCAGCTCAAGGCATCCCTATTACTCCAAAAAGCCAAAGCCTAACGCTCTCGGACTTAGACCTGCCTCTAGCCACCGTCTACCTACAAGTAAAAAGCTCGTCACGGCAATTGGTCTCGGGACAATTGCTCATGACTGATGATGCCCGCACGGATGAGAGCTTCTTAGTCGGCACCTTTGAAATTGGCGGCGGAGCTGCTAACACTGCCCCCAGCGGGGAAATAGAGCGCGACGTTAACGCCATCTTGCTCAAGCCACTCACCCATGGCCACGTCCGCTCCCTCACCCTTGCCTTTAACACCAGAGGTATCAGTCCTGACCTGCATCTGACCAAGCTAATCCTCAATTACGCCCCGCCATTTCGTTTCTCTGTAGTGCGTGTGCTCTTGTCTATAGCGCTCTTGGCTATCGCCTACAGTGTCACTTGCACTGCTGTACGACAGCAGCGTATCCGCGTCAATTCTCGCGTCTACAAGCTGCTCAATCGCAGTGTCTTTGCCATAGCTCTGTTAGGAGCGGTGGGCATCTTTACGGTCTACCATCCGCAAAATGCCACTGACAGCGCTTTTTACCTCAATGGCCTTGGTGTCATTCCTTACAACACACCAGATCAGAGTTTACTCATCGATCTGCCAGAGACGCCAGAAGAGATCATTGCCACTGATGCTTATACGCAGTTACTGCAAGCCTTCTTCGTTAAACATCAGCTCTACATCGATTTCACCCCTGATGCGCGTTTAGCCTACTTGGACAATCCCTACGATCCTACCCAGCGTATGTCGCACAAGGTAGATGGCCTCTGGGATCGTGCCTACTATCAAGGCAAGCAGTACGTGTACTTTGGCTTAGCGCCACTGGTTCTAATCTACGCTCCGATCTATCTCCTTACAGGACAAGCTCCTTGCGCAGCTTTAGCCGCCTTTATCGCCAGCTTAATGGCTTTAGGAGGCTTGTATCTGCTTAGTAATCGCTTGCTGGCGCTATTTACCTCTGAGGTTAATCCGCTCTTCTTTGTGCTGGGTAAGCTTGCTTTGTTCTTAGGGACTCAGATCTTGGCAGTGCAGGTATCCTTCACTCACTACGCCTTGCCTTACCTCACTGCTTTTGCCTTTTTATGCGTTGCTTTAAGTTGTCTTATGACCTTAGCGCGCTTTATCCCCACGCCTTATCCTGAGCAAGAGCCAGCTGCTGCAGCTCTGCAGAGATTATCGCTGCGAGGCTTAGACAAGCTCATGGCCCAGCGCTGGTGGTGGCATGTGGAGTTGGTTCTTGCAGGAGTAGCGGTAGTACTGGTCGTTGCCTCGCGACCTTTGCAATTATCGATAGTGCTGCTCTTTGCAGTGCCACTTTACGTGCTCTATCTACTCTCGGCTGATACATGGCGCAATAAGCTACTCAACACCCTATGTTTAGCCCTTCCTGTAGTGCTGGGCGCCATTGGCTTAGCGTGGTACAACTACGCCCGCTTTGATTCCATTACCGAGTTTGGGCAGTTTAACCAGCTTACCGTCTTTGATACCCACTATAACAAGGTCACGCTGCTCTTAGGCCAATGGCAAAACGCCTTATATCACCTGCTCGTTAAGCCTTTTGATCTCTCGGGCCACTTCCCTTTTGTTAAGTGGGGCACCACTATGGATACGGGCTTAGGCAATTACTTTTTCCAAAGCCCACACAGTGGCTTTATCAACTTCCCTCTGCTCTGGGGCTTAGCCTTATTGGCAGTATGGTGGAAAGTAAGTTCCATACGCCAACGTCTCTTACGTGACGCAGATAGCGATGCTATCAGCAATGCTACTCAGACCTTACGCCATAGCGGCTATAGCCGCGCGGGCGAGGCCACCTTGCTACAAGCCACCACCTACTTCATGCTCTTCGGCATGGTGTGGCTGCCTTTCTTAATCGTTATCTTTGTCACCAATGCCAACTTCGGCCTGCGCTATGTATGCGAGTTTGTGATGTGGCTCAGCGTCATTGCCTTTGTGCTGTGGCAGAGCATACCAGTGGCTGATAAGCATCTGTCCACAAGCTCACCATCCGCAGAAGCAGAAGATGCTGATGCTGTTGCTGATCCTACTGCCACTATCAACTACAAGGCTCTGTTCTTTGTCGTAGGTATTGGCGTCTTCCTACTTACCATTGTCCTCAGCTTCTTCCTCACTGTAGGAGCTGATGAGACCATACATACTGTTAACCCTGAATTTTATCTGCACATGCGCTGGATCTTTGATCCGCTGCGCCTCACCTAAGAGCTCTGTTCTGTCTTTAGCACTCCCCCATGGGGCTACTGCACTTTAGCTTAAGCAGAGCCTTGTTTACAGCATATCTTTAGGAACTTGCAGATGTCCACCTCAACTCAGGACAACAACTCTTTGCCACAATCACAGCCAACTCCAAAGGCTATAACGGTGCCTGTAGCAGCGACAGCGACAGCTGACAATGCTGCTACACCTACACCGCAGGTTGCAGTACTTATTCCCTGCTATAACGAAGTACAGACCATTGTGGAGGTAGTACAAGGTTTCTTACAAGCCCTACCTACCGCTGCAATCTACGTCTACGATAACAACTCCACCGATCACAGCAGTGAAAGACTCACATCATGGCTCAACAGTGACGCCGCAACTTCTTTAGACGCGCTAACGCGCGTGCATCTGTGCACTGAAAACCGCCAAGGCAAAGGCAATGTCGTGCGCACCATGTTTAGAGAAGTTGAGGCGGATTGCTACCTCATGGTCGATGCTGACCAAACCTACGATCCCCACGATGCTAAGCTGTTGATAGCAGGCGTCTTAGAGCAAGGCTACGACATGGTGATTGGAGACCGCCTGTCATCAACCTACTTTACGGAGAATAAGCGTCCTTTCCACAACACAGGCAATGTCTTGGTGCGCAGTCTCATCAACCTCCTGTTTAATCGCCAGCGCAAAGAGGAGTTGATTACCGACATCATGACGGGCTATAGGGCGTTTAGCCGTGAATTTGTCAAAGGTTGCGTCATCCTCTCTAAGGGCTTTGAGATTGAAACAGAGCTGACGGTGCATGCCCTCAGCCACAACTTTAAACTCTTATCGCTGCCTATCCACTACCAAGATCGCCCCCAAGGCAGTGTCTCCAAGCTCAACACCTTTAGTGATGGCTTTAAGGTGCTGCTTATGATCTTTAACCTGCTGCGCAGTGTGCGTCCCTTGCTCTTCTTTAGCACGGCTGCGGGGATGTGTCTGGTACCGGCGCTACTCTTGTTAGTGCCGGTTTTGGTCAACTACTTCTCCACCGGCTTAGTGCCTAAACTGCCGTCGTTTGTAGCATCCTGCGTGTTCTTACTCTTGGCCGTGCTCAGCATGTTTACCGGCCTCATCTTAGACACGCTCAATGTAAACCAGCGCAAGCTTTACGAGATGCATCTCAATGACTTATCCCAGCTGGATCGCCGCAAGAGCCAGCACGCAATGCTACCAGCAGCCCAGCAAGCATCTACAGCGCATGTAGAAACTTCAGCCAAAAAGCGGCCATAGGCTGGTTAACACCCTATGATGCTTACTCTCAAGACCACGCTGTCGCCAGCACTCCATAGTGCATGAGATCCTCATAGCAGGGAATAGCCTGCAGCATCTTTATCTCGAGGGTGGTAAGTACCCTCAAATGCTTGCTTGTGCCGAACCGACGTGAGGCTAAATGCGGCAAGCTCTAACAAGAAACAGAGGCGGGCGTTTGAGAGTGGCTATGCGCGTGTTTAGCAGGTATATGCTGGGTTGTGACGCAGCTCGGCAGGTATTTGCGGGCCTATTTCGTAGTCCTTAGTGATCGGTACCAACTGCACTTGGTTGTCCGTTTGGGTAATCAGTAAGCGCCAGTTTTCTGGAATCTTTTCCAGCACTTCCGGCCCCTCTGAGCGCATAAAGCGAATAAAGGCGTCGACATCCTCCAGTGGAATCTTATGACCAGCAGCAAGGTACTTCGCTAAGTCATACTGCCACCATTGCAGCTCTAAGAGATCGGAGATTTGCTTGTCGCTAAAACGATAGCCCTTGATGATGCGCTCGCTGTTAGGGCCCCCACCAGCGCCTGCCACAATGGCATATGGTGGCACATCGCGGGTGATCACACTGCCAGTGCCAATCACGGCTCCATCGCCAATAGTGACATCACCGACGATGTAAGTGTGCGCACCAACCCAGACGTCATTCCCCATCTTAAAGGAAGATGATCCCTCACCACGCTCCCGCTCAATACGCGTAAAGCGTTTTACCTGCCCCGAAAAGCTATTGAACACATGTGCTGTAGTGACTGCAGCGGAAGTAGTGGCTCATTTGATATCGTGTATGCCAAAGCCCCCCTCGACTCCAGCGGCAACAGAGCAATAGCGCCCTATCGAGCTCAGCACCAAGTTGCAGTTTTGAGCCACGTAAGAGTAAGCGTCAATGCTCATATGTACCAGCTGGCTATGCTCAAAGATAGTGACTGGCGCGTTTTATTCCACCAGTTATCTACCTTGCCTACGGACTAAGGGCGCTGCTCATGAGCACTCCTATCGTCACAGCAAAGCGAGATGACGGGGGCATCTTAGCATATGAATAAGAGCAAAGGCTAAGGCTAAAGCAAAGGCCGCGTCAACGCGCTCTTCATGGTTGTAGCCCGCATCACGGTAGTAGTAGTAGTAGTAGTAGTAGTCACTACTGATCCTGCCCCGCCTTAGAAGTACATCTCTGGGTTAAAGCGCACCTCGTCTGGCATAAACGGCCCAATATCGTAGTCCGCCGCCACTGGTACCACCTGCACCGCATCTGGATCCTGCGGTATCACCAGCTGCCAGTTCTCTGGGATCTTGGTTAAGACCTCCGGCCCCTCATTGCGCATAAAGCTCAAAAAGCCCGTGATGTCATTAAGCGGCAGCTTGCGCCCTGAGAGCAGATACTTTGGTACGTCATACTGCCACCACTTGATCTCTAAGAGGTCGCTAATCTGCTCATCACTAAAGCGGTAGCCCTTGATGATGCGCTCGCTGTTTTTGCCGCCTCCCGCACCTGCCACAATAGCGTAAGGTGGCACATCACGGGTAATGACACTGCCCGCGCCAATCACCGCACCATCCCCAATGGTGACATCACCCACAATCAGCACATGTGAGCCAATCCAGACGTCATTACCAATGTGTCCCAGATTCACGATCTCTCTGCGCTCCCGCTCAACACGGGTAATACGGTTTACCGTGCCGCCGGTGTAAAAGGAAAAGGGGCTTAAGTAGCAGAGGGCATTAGACATGGAGGCGCCATGCACGTCGTGGATGCCGAGACCACACTCCACACAGTGGGCAATGGAGGTGTAGCGCCCAATGCTGCTCGCCACAAAAAAGCTATGGTGATTGATGTAGCTGTAAGAATCAATGGTGAGGTGTACCACTGACGTGTCGTTTTGGAGATAGACAGGGCCGTTGTATTTGAGGTTACGCGAGATCCGCGCATTCTCATCAATGCGCAGCCCCTTACCTAAGAGCTCCTGCCGCGCTTTAGCACTTAAGACCACACCATTGCTTTGCGGATAGCGTACTGCAGGGTTTCCTGCTGTCTGTGGTATTGGTTGCAGCTGCGGCTGCAGCTGCGCTTGAGTAGCAGTAGGCTGCTGTGGTCGCGCTCGCGCATACAGGCTCATACTATCCTCCTTTTCTCCTTACCTACCTACCTACCAAAAGCTCTCTACTGCCCCAGAGCAGCAGTAGCTGCATCGCGCAAGTTACAGGGGCGGGCGCTGTTATTACACAAAGAAACCCAGCACAGCCGCCATGATCATGCTGGTAGCATACAGCAGCACTTAGCGTGAGGCAAACACCGCCCACAAACCAGCTATCAGCAGTGGCATCCGCCACCATAGCGCCCCCTTTAGTCCTGTGTTGCCACTTTCCACAAAGCCCCCCAGCGCCGCCGTGCTGACATTGGGCAATTGGCTCGCATTTATTTTTCCTGATAAATAAGCTGTTTCTACTGTACGCCCTTAAATGATAGCCGCCATATTGAAGCTTAAGATGAGGTTATTCCCAGCTTTAAGGCTATCGCCTTACCCTTGAGTGTTAGTCGTCAGTAGATCCACTCTAATGTAAAAGCCTTATCTTGAATCCCAGCACCGATCATGCGCTCAGCACTGCTCACTGCAGCCGCAAAAACCTGATGTTTATCGGCGTTATCAATAAGAGGAGGCTGTTGCTGCCCAGCGATTCATTACTGATTCGGTGTGCTTGCGTGCTGATTGGGGATGCCAGCTTGCAAGCTCATAGCCCCTATCTTAGAGGTTTGAGAAAAATCAGCCTCAACGCCTCGACGTCAGCTG
>JAHLFE010000092.1 GCA_018884035.1 Candidatus Anaerobiospirillum pullicola | reverse complement strand
CTTCTTCCTCTTCCTCTTCTTCTGCTGCTGTTCTTGCTCGCAGCACTGTCCCTATCGGCATCGCTTCGCTTAGCTTTGTTTAGCCGTTGCACGGTATACGACTGTATTGCGTTCTGACAGAGACCTTAATGGTGTATGCCCACAGTACACCCAACTGTGAACCGCAGCCACGCCTAGCGTTGCGTCCACGCTCCGCTAACATGAAGCGGGTTCTCGCAACGCCCTGACGTGTTCTGCCTGCCCTCAGGTGCTCTTACCAAGCTCATGCAGGAAGCTCAGCTACGCCCCTTGCAGCTCCCATGGAGCCGCTTCCGGTGCCTTAAAGCCCACCTTATTACAAAAGAGCCAGCCTTTCTTCAGGCTCTGTGGGTGCCGACAAAAGAGCTCCTCACGCAGACGGTGCATGCGCAGTCCCTGCTCTTGGAGTTCCTGCACCTGCTGCTTTGGCAGCTGCGACTCCAGCTCCTCCCAAAAGAGCGCGTGCAGCCCCGAGACAAACATGCCCGAAGCAATAGCTTCAGACCACGACTGACACAGCACTCTGTCTTGAGCAAAGGTATGTGGCCGCGCAGCGTACCACTGTAAGCGCCACCACAGCTGCTCTGAGGTGCACACCACCATGTGCCGCGACATACCATGCCCTAAGACCTTCTCTAAAGGCTGCTGCCGCGCCGCGACGTTATCGTTAAGCTCTGGCTTGCTTTGCAGCAAAGCCGCCCACTCCGCTGCCGGAGGGTTAAGCCATGTCTTTGGTAAACGCACCATATTGTCGTCTGCACAGCCACGCACAAAGCGATAGCAGTCCTCTAAAAAGACCACCACCTGCCCCTTGTGCACAAGGGCCTGTACCTTTGCTACCATCTGCAGCGACTCTACGCGCAGAGGAAAGCGCAGGGTTTTCACCATGGGACGCTCATTGCTCGCCATACCGATCCTTTTGTCTGCTCGAGATTTAGGCTCTGCTCAAAGTTTGGTAGATACCACCACGTAGACTCATATTTTAGGTAAGCACATGAGCTGTTGTTATGGCGTTTAATGTTAGCCACCTAAGAGTAGTAGTAGTAGTAATAGGTGAGCTCCATCCACCAAACTCTGTAGAGAGCCGAGATTTAGAACACGTGGGTTCTCTGCCAGAACACGTGGGTTCTCTCCCCCGCGCCTAAAACGAAAAAAGCCCTGCCCCTGCTAGGGACAAGGCTCTTGGTAGGCTCAAGACTAGTCGTGAGCCGCTTGTTAAATTCGGTCTGTTAACCCTGTGGTTAGACCTTCTCGCGAATACGAGCAGCCTTACCAGTGCGGTTGCGTAAGTAGTACAGCTTAGCGCGACGCACGTCACCACGACGAGTCACAGTCACAGAAGCAATTAATGGGGAATGCGTCTGGAACACACGCTCCACACCCTCGCCAGAGCTAATCTTGCGCACGGTGAAGGAGGAATTTAAACCACGATTGCGCTTGGCAATCACGTTGCCCTCAAAGGCCTGTAAACGGGTCTTGTCACCCTCAACCACACGTACCTCAACACGCACGGTGTCGCCTGGGTTGAAGTTTGGAATGTCCTGACGGAGTTGCTCTTTTTCCAGCTGGTCAATAATTGGATGGCTAGCCATTTCTTTACCTACCCTAAAAGTAATCTGTACTTCCTCAATCGCTGCTACTGCTCTTTACTTACAGTGCGCTGCTTGAGGTATTCCTCAAGGAGCTCTTGCTCCTCAGGATTTAGTAACCGAGATCGCAATAAATCAGGTCGCCGCTCATATGTACGAGCTAACGCCTGCTGCAATCGCCAACGCCGGATCTTCTCGTGATCGCCGCTTAACAATATCTCCGGTACGTTCATCCCATCAATAATCTCAGGACGCGTGTACTGCGGAAAATGCAGCAAGCCATCGGCAAAAGAATCCTCATAGGCACTACGTAAGTTGCCTAAAACTCCAGGCACCATACGTGATACCGCATCGATGACGCACATGGCAGGGATTTCACCACCCGAAAGCACGTAGTCACCGATTGAAACCTCCAGATCGACTTCCTTCTGAAGGATACGCTCATCGATTCCCTCATACCGTCCGGCTATGAGGATTAACGAACCCCAGTCATGGAATCGCGTGACCAGTGAGTGGCTAAGACGATCTCCTTGCGGAGATAAATAAACGACTTTTGTCCCCTGAGGCGCTTTCTCCCGCGCTGCCTTGATAGCATCACGTAGTGGCTGCACTTTCATTAACATGCCAGGGCCGCCACCATAAGGCTTGTCATCTACGGTCTTGTACTTGTCATAGGCAAAGTCTCGCGGATTCCACACCTCTATCTCTATAAGAGAGCGCTTCACCGCGCGGCTTATTACCCCAGACTCCGTAATAGCCTTAAACATCTCAGGGAAGAGCGATATGACCCCAAACCACATCTTTCTTTCCTCGTTAGATGCCTCTTACCTGTAAAGCAACACTTTACAAGCACTGCTGCCGCAGGGAACTTCAGCTCAACCTGTGGCGCATCTTCTAGGAAGGGTTTAGTAGTCTTCGCCCCACTCCACCCAAATCTTGTGCGCTGCTAAATCAACACGCGTCACAATTGGGCCTTTAACGTAGGGTATGAGCCTCTGCTGTGGTACACCCTGCGTTTGGTCAGAGGGAGATACTACCATATAGGGAGCAGCTCCTTGATCCACAACCCTCGACACCACGCCGAGGTTAACACCGTTAAGACCGATGACTGTGCAACCTTCGAGGTCGACTAAATAAAGTTCATCGTCTGCTGGTGCGGGCAAGCTTGAGCGCTTGATCCCGATGTCCATGCCAGTCAGAAGAGCAGCCTCTTCCTTGACATTGGCCGCATCGAGCTTCACGATGAAGCCGTCGTTATGCGGTTTCCAAGCTTCTACCTGAACCTCACGCCAATCTTCCCCACGCCGACGAATGAACCATGGCGAGTAGTCAAAAAGGTTTGCAGGTTGCTCGGTAAAGGACTGAACCTTAAGGTAGCCCTTGAGGCCATAAGTAGAACCTAATCTACCCATGGGACGTGGAGTATCATCAACCATAAGCTAAACTAGTTAGCGTGTAGCCGTGATAATTAAGCCTGAGCGGCTTCAGCAGCACCCTCGGCTGCGCCCTCAGCAGCGGCGGCAGCGGCAGCTTCGGCCTTAGCCTTACGAGCAGCAACAGCCTTCTCGTACTTGGCGGCCTTGTAAGCGGCAACAGCCTCAGCACCCATCTCCTGATCCTTGATCAGACGCTCAACACGCTCAGATGGCTGGGCACCGACGCTCTTCCAGTAGTTAACGCGCTCTAAGTTTAAGTTTAAGCGCACTTCCTTACCCTTAGCGATTGGGTTATAGAAGCCGACTTGCTCGATGAAGCGACCAGTAGCGGCAAAGCGAGAGTCTGCAACCACTACGTGATAAAAAGGACGCTTCTTAGCGCCAGCGCGACGTAAACGAATGACTACCATTTCGCAAATTACCCATTAATTTGTTTTTTCTCACTGAGAGGTGCGTCGGCAGCAAGTGCCTTAAGACGAGGCAAACGCGCATCAGTGAAGTAATACACAGACCGACAATTTTACAGCCTTTCTGGGAAAAAGCAAGAAGTAGCGCGCATTTTTCGGCAGTACCCCCTACCCATGCTGGGCATACTGTGTTATTGTTTTTAAGATTTGTGAGCTGCGCTGGAGGTTATTGGTATATCTGCGCCAAAAGCCCTAGCAAAGGGTTCAGACCTTACTGCCAAAAGACTATCCAGATGCCAGCCGTCCTTTACGTCTTAATCCCTACCTACCTACCTTTTCTCTTCCTCTTCAGCCTCTCTCTGCTCTCTTGCTTACTGCTGCGCGGTGAAGCGTAGTAAGCTCGCGGATGTGCTGTCTGCATCCCTCTGCTTTTGTCTGTGCTTTCCCTACTTCCCAGAAATAGCGCCACAGAAACAAAAAGGCAGCACCACGGATCAAACCGCAATGCCGCCTCTTTAAGCTTTAAGCTTTAAGCTTTAGCTTTGAGCTAAGCTGCGCTCCGCCTTAGCGGTGCATCTTGCCGCCAAAGCCGCCTAAACCGCCAAAACCACCCAAGCCAGACATCATGCCTTGCATGCCGCGCATCATGCCCATTAAAGCCTTTGGGCCCTTATTACCCACACGCTTCATCATCCTCTGCATCTGATCCACCTGCATCAGCAGACGATTGACCTCTTGTACCTGCACACCAGCACCAGCAGCAATGCGCTTCTTACGCGAGGCCTTAATAATGGATGGGTCACGACGCTCCTTTACCGTCATGGAGAGGATAATAGCCTCCATGTGGGCAAACTGCTTGTCGTTAATCTTATCACCCGCCTTGGCCATGATGGCGCTACCACCTGGCAGCTTCTCCAGCATCGAGCCAATGCCGCCCATCTTGCGCATTTCTTTGAGCTGATCGAGGAAATCCTCTAAAGTCAGAGTCTTGCCCTTGGTGATCTTCTTGGCAATCTTGTCAGCCTTGCAGGCATCAGTCTTACGCTGCACTTCCTCAATTAAGGAGAGCACGTCACCCATGCCTAAGATACGCGAGGCAATACGATCAGGGAAGAATGGCTCTAAGGCCACCACCTTTTCGCCGGTACCAATAAACTTGATTGGCTTACCGGTAATCTCACGCACCGATAAGGCCGCACCACCACGGGCGTCACCATCGGCCTTGGTTAAGATCACGCCGGTTAATGGCAATGCATCCGCAAAGGCCTTAGCCGTGTTCGCCGCGTCTTGACCAGTCATGGAGTCAACCACAAACAAGGTCTCGGTAGGCTCGCAGATCTTATGCAGATCCTGCACTTCGCGCATCATGTCCTCATCGACCGCCAGACGGCCAGCGGTATCGACGATCAGCACTTCGGTGTAGCGCTTCTTGGCCTCGGCCAATGCAGCCTTAGCGATCTCTTGTGGCGTGCTGTTAGGGTCAGATGGGAGGGCATCAATGCCAATTTCTTTGGCTAAGGTCTGTAATTGATCGATAGCCGCTGGACGGTAGGTATCGACCGACACCATGAGCACGCTCTTCTTTAAGCGCTCTTTGATGTACAAGGCCAGCTTGGCAGCGGAGGTGGTCTTACCAGCACCTTGTAAACCAGCAAGTAAGATCACAGCTGGTGGTTGGTGAGCGACATTGAGGGCGTCGTTTTTGGCGCCCATGGTCTCCACCAACTGTTCATAGACAATTTTGATGAACTCTTGGTCTGGGGTTAAGCTCTGGCTAACCTCTTGACCTAAAGCTCTTTCCTTAACCTTGGCGGTAAAGCTCTTCACCACGCTTAAGGCGACGTCAGCCTCTAACAGGGCAGTACGCACCTCACGGAGGATGTCCTTAACGTTGTCCTCGGTAATGCGGCCCTTACCAGAGATCTTCTTAAAGGCTTGACTGAGTCTTTCGCTTAAATTATCAAACATCGCGCTATCTTGTTTGTCCAGTGCACTCGGCGGTGGTGCAGTGCAGTTACACCTCAAGCACCCTTGTTAAAAAGGATTAGCCCAAAAGAAGCGGTGGGCTGGGTGGTGACGAGCGTAGTGTGGCTTTACCTACCACGACTTACTCACATCATCCTGCTGATTATAGCCTACAAACGCCATAACGCGCGGCTAAGAGGTGGTATAGCCCACGTGGGGAGCGTTACCAAAAGTCCTAACTCTATGAAGGTGGCTGTTTTGCTGTGGACTGACACAAAACGGAGGCCGCCAAGACTCTAAGCTGAGGTCTGCTGCCGGCGAGAAGTTGCGGCTGATTTTTCCTCAAGCGCTAAGATACGGCTTTTATCTCAGAGTGGCTCTACTTACGACTAACACTCAAGGGGAAGGCGCTCGCCTTAAAAACGCCACTCCAATCCAGTCGCCACTCCACGCCACTCCACGCCACTCCACGCCACTCCCCAGAAAACAAAAAACCCAGCAAGGATTTGCTCCCGCTGGGTTTATCAGCACTTGTGGTGCTATTTACCTGAGCCTTAGTAGTCAGAGAAGTTGTCGCTCATGGCCCGCGCCACAATATTGGCAGGCATCATCTTCTTCATCTGCTTTTGTAAGTACTGGCTCTTGGCACGCTCGTACTCACTAAAGTAAATCGTGTGGTACAGCCAGCTAAAGGCCTCCTCATAGTAAGCAGGAGCACCTAAGCCACGCACCAGCATGTCCGCCCACTGTAAGCGTGCGGTGTGGGAGCCAAGCGAAGCCGCAGCACGCATCAGCGAGATAGCACGGTGGCGGTCACGTGATACTAAAAAGCCACGCTCATAGAAATCTGAGAGCTTAATCATGGCAGGCGCATAGCCGTGGCTTACGGACTTATTGAGATAGTCGAGGCCTAATTCCACGTCCTGCTTGACGCACACGCCATTAATGAGCATGTCACCCCAGACAAACTCAAAGGCAGGCATGCCCACGATACGGGCACGGTCTTCGATATCAGGGGTAAACTGGCACTTATCGCGGTCGTGAATGACCTGCATATAGACGCCGGTTTCGACGTAAGTGTTGAGCTCGTCTACGGTGTAGACGTTAACTGACGTATTGTCGTCCTTGTACTTTTCCAAGGTGCTTTCAATAGCCTTACGGGCTACTAAAGCCTGCGCATCCGTCACGCGATCGTAAGTCGACGAGACCGAAGCAAAAGCACAGCTGGACACACCCACTAACAGTGCGAGTGTTGCTCCCATCACTTGCTTGAGCATGATAACCTCAATTCTCCGCTCCGCCCTGTAGGGCTGATCGCGTTTTATTCTGGCGCTTGACGCTACTAGACTATCATCGAGCGCGGTTGGTGTAAGGCTCTGGGACTGGCGTCCCTCGGGTGTACAGAGAGCTCTCTGCAGCGGTGGTAAGGCCCGCATATCTTAGAGGTTCCTACCTCACATTACCCTAGAGCTAAAGCTATGCAACGACAATACCACCGCCCCCTAGGGACTCTCACCACCGCCTAAGATCCCTACGGTGGTAGCGTGACTCTAAGCTGCATCCTACTCTGCTTTAAGCAGTATCGCCCTTATTGATTGTCGGCTGCGGCAGGCTACCCACTGTGCTTGTAACCACCTACCTTGTGGGCAGTTCTGAGCTTACGTTGGGGGCAACATGTGAGAGGTTGTCTCTGAAGAGGTTAGCTCTGAAGAGGTTAGCCCTTAGTTTTATCGTGTTATCTACCCTGAGGACGTAACCCAAAGTCACCTGTTCCCCTGTTGTGGTAAGCAGCTCAGGGCTGCATGCACCTCGGAGCAAGGCCTCTTCAGAGCATCTCTCCCCTATGTTCAAACCTGCGAACCTTAAGGCAGCACCAAAGACGCAAGCAGCCCCCTCACTTCGTAGCCAGCGCTGTCATAAAGCTCGCTACTACCTACCCAGAGTAGGTACTCCTAGCGTACTGGGGATAGTGGCACCAACCGTCCTTACAGGCTAACTCTCAGGTTATTCACCCTAAATGGCCTCCCCCATAAACCCCAGATATCATTTGCTCTGAGCACCATCTAGAGCCACACCGTCATCGCCACCATAAAAAAGGCCAGAACATGTTACTGCTCTGGCCCTTGTAATCATTCAGCAAAAAATCCATTTGGTTCGCCTACTTACGTAGAGCAGAGCCGTGGTTGGCTTCAAACCAAGCACCTGCTCCCAAATAGACAAAACTACTGTGTGCATTAGCATTGCCGCTCAAAGCAAGGATTAAGCCGCTACTTGACAAGCTTAACCGCAACTTTTCAGGCACTACTAATAGAAAAGGCCAAAAACTTGCGCTCTTGGCCTTTTCCTCTGATGCAACCTCTGCTCTGGTAACAACTTAAGGCGCGTCGCACCTTTAGTTACCGGCAGTTACTGTCAGCTTTTGCCGCACACTGTCAGCAAAATCTACAGCTCAATCCGGTGAGAGATTACTTGTTCTCAGCAATCCACTTCTGGCCGAACTCAACACCCTTCTTGATGTTGCCAGCTAAGACGGACTGTAAGTCGTCTAAGCACTTCTGCTCGTAAGCGGAGATGGTGCCGAAGTCGATCACACGCTTCCAGCCCTCGGTACCAAACTCAATGCGCTGAGCAAAGAATTGGCCGTACTTCGAGCCGCCCTCGACATAGCCGTACTCGGTCACGCCTGGCTCGCCTAATAAGCCACGGACAACCTTTAACGCAAAACGAGCACCGGCAGCAGCCATCGATAAGGTAGCAGAACCAGCACCAGCCTTAGCCTCAACCACCTCAGTACCAGCGTTCTGAATACGCTTGGTTAAAGCGTCGATACGCTCCTCAGAGATCACCTCAGAGCCAACCACCTTCGACAGTAAAGGTAAGATGGTGGTGCCAGAGTGACCGCCGATCACAGGAACCTGAGTGTAAGCCTTGGACAGACCTAACTCCTCGCCTAAGAAGGTCTCAGAACGCAGCACGTCTAAGGCAGAGATACCAAATAAGCGGTGAGCGTCGTAGACACCCTCAGCCTTTAAGACCTCAGCAGCGATAGGCACAGTGGAGTTCACTGGGTTGGTGATGATGCAGATGCAAGCCTTAGGGCAGGTCTTAGCGCAGTTCTTCACTAAGTTAGCAATAATGCCAGCATTGACGTTGAAGAGGTCGTCACGGGTCATGCCAGGCTTACGAGCAACACCAGCTGGAATTACGACCACATCGGCGCCTTCTAAGGCCTTGGTTAAGCCGTCATCACCAGTGAAACCATCGACGCAAACATCGGTTGGGATGTGGCTTAAATCCTTAGCAACACCAGGGGTGAATGGGGCAACGTCATACAGGGAAAGGCAGGAACCTGCTGGTAACTGAGTCTTTAAGATTAAAGATAATGGCTGGCCAATACCACCTGCTGCACCTAAAACGGCAACCTTCATAAGATCTAATTCCTCATGCTGTTACACCCATCAGCCGCAAGGCGGTGATGGCACCTGAGCTTTATCAGCGCAGCTTCATGCTGCGTTGCAGCCAGTATCTTAACGCATTTTGTGCAAGGCACAAACAACGCACTGAGTTAGTTCTGCGCGTTAAGGCTATGACCTGAGCTTAAGCTCTTGAAACTTTGGGGATTATAGCACAGCTCTTTTGCTCGCCTTTTGAGGTCTATCACAAAGCCAGCGGCCTTGTAGCCGCTTTAGCGGGGCTTGGTACGCACAAGCGGTCGACTCAGGTCAGAGCATAGGTAATACGGTACTCTAAGCTGGAGCTCTGCTGCTCCTCAGTGGGGATAGCTAACTCGAGAGCTTGCCACTATCACTATCACTACCACAACTCTGAAAGCCTCCCCATCACGGCATGTGCCCATGCTACTCTGCAAGAAAGGCTGTTCTTAGCCGCGCCACACCGCAGATGTAATTACTGACAAGCAGGAGCTCACTTCAGAGGTATCACCGGCTGCTGCCGCTGCTCTCCGGAGTACAGCTCTTCGCAGTAATGTCCATAGCCAGCCTTTGGAGCTATCCCTACCTACCATCGCGGATACAGCGCGGCGCCGTTACTTCCCTCGTTTTGGCCGCCCTGAGCAGTACCTGCCCGCAGAGATAGTCATTGCCAATAGAGCATGACGCTGTCCTTGACGATGTCCACGCCCCCCAGAGGATGGGTTCCCAGCTCTTGCTCCAAAACAAAAATCCGGCCGCCCACCTTGTTTGCAGACGACCGGATCTTCGTAGTTTTAGCGCAGTAGCTTGGCGTTACGCTCTGTGTGGCTTATTACACCTGCGCAAAGTTTAAGAGCTGATAGAGCTCACCCTCATGGCCATTTAAGCAGGCCGTGTACTTAAAGTACTCTTCCTTCGTAGGAATATAGCCTAAGCGGGCACACACCGCGCACAGCTCAGCACTGCCTAAGTACACCTGCGAGCCCTTACCTAAGCGGTTAGGGAAGTTGCGGGTCGAGGTGGAAATCACCACGGCATTGTCCGCCACACGAGCTTGGTTACCCATGCACAGCGAGCAGCCAGGCATCTCCATGCGCGCACCAGCTTTAGCAAAGAGCGAGTATAAGCCCTCCGCCATCAGCTCACTCTGATCCATACGGGTAGGAGGCGCCATCCAGAAGCGGCATGGGCTCTCATGCTCCATACCTCCTAAGATCGAAGCCACCGCACGGTAGTGACCAATGTTGGTCATACACGAGCCCACAAAGATCTCATTGAGCTTGGTGCCTTGGCAGTCGCTTAAGAGGTAAGCGGCATCAGGATCATTTGGCACGCATAAGATTGGCTCAGTGATCTCATCCATGTTGATCTCCAGCACAGCGGCATACTCGCAGTCTGGATCAGCCTGAATGCGCACAGGGTTTTGGATAAACTCATCCATCGCCGCCGCACGACGCAGCAACGCGTCCTTATCCTCATAGCCCTCAGCAGCCATCTGCTTTAAGAGCGCGCTATTGCTCTTTAAGTAGGTGATCACCGACTCGTTGCTCAGATCAATGGCGCAAGCAGCAGCCGAGCGCTCTGCCGAGGCATCAGCCAGCTCAAAAGCGTGCTCCGCGCTTAAGTCCTCTAAGCCCTCAATTTCGAGGATACGACCATTAAAGACATTGACCTTACCCTTCTTATCTAAGGTTAAGAGGCCCTTTTGGCGGGCAAAGTAAGGAATGGCATGCACCAGATCACGCAGCGTAATGCCTGGGCGACGCGTGCCCGTAAAGCGCACTAACACCGACTCAGGCATATCAAGTGGCATCATGCCTGTAGCTGCAGCAAAGGCCACTAAGCCTGAGCCAGCAGGAAAAGAGATGCCTAGAGGCATACGGGTGTGGCTATCACCACCGGTGCCAATGGTGTTTGGCAGGCACATGCGGTTTAACCACGAGTGAATCACACCATCACCTGGGTGTAAGGCCACGCCACCGCGCTCGATCATAAACTGAGGCAGCGTGTGGTGGTTCTTCACATCCACAGGACGTGGATAGGCACAGGTGTGACAGAAAGACTGCATCACCAATGGCGCCGTGAACTTTAAGCAGGCTAAGTCCTTGAGCTCGTCACGGGTCATTGGGCCCGTGGTGTCTTGTGAGCCTACAGTGGTGACCTTAACCTCGACGTACTCGCCTGGGCGCACGCCCTCACGGCCGCAAGCTAAGCCCACAATCTTCTGCGCACGGGTGTAACCCTTCTTACCTGAGGCCGCCTCTGAAGCAGCTGCTGCAGCTGGGGAAGCAAAGACCGCTGGTAAGTCCTGACCTAAGTACTCGCAGGCGCGCTTGGTTAAAGCACGGCCAATAATGAGGGGAATACGGCCACCGGCACGTACCTCATCGATGAGACTTGGACGCAGCTTAAAGGTCGCTAAAACGTTAGCGCTGTCATGAGCGGTAATGGTGCCTTGGTCAAAGTGCACATCGATGGTATCGCCCATATTCATGGCAGAAACATCGAGCTCAATTGGCAGAGCACCAGAGTCTTCTAAGGTGTTGTAGAAGATTGGGGCGATCTTACCGCCTAAGACTAAGCCACCGGCCTTCTTGTTAGGCACGCCGTCGATGTCATCACCAAAGTGATAGAGCACCGAATTGGTAGCGGACTTACGCGAGGAGCCAGTGCCGACCACGTCACCGACAAAGACCACAGGGTTGCCCTTAGCCTTTAAGGACTGAATCAGCTTCATAGGGCCAATGACGCCATCTTCATCAGGGGTGAGGCCGTCACGGGCGTTTTTAAACATGGCTAAGGCGTGTAAGGGGATATCAGGACGCGACCACGCATCGCCAGCTGGGGAGAGGTCGTCGGTGGTGATTTCACCGGTTACCTTAAAGACGGTGTAGCTGCGGCACGCTGGTAAAGCGTCACGAGAGGTAAACCACGTAGCCTGTGCCCAGCGAGAAATCAGCTCCTTGGCCGAGTCGTAGCCCTCTTGGGCAAGCTTAGCGACATCGTCAAAGGCATCGTAGATTAATAAGGTGTGCTCTAAGGCATTAACGGCGGCGTCGGCTAACTCGCTATCCTTAAGGAGGGCGATTAATGGGGCAACGTTATAGCCACCCTTCATGTTGCCTAAGAGCTCGACGGCTTGCTCGCGACTTAAAAGAGGGCTTTGCTTGCTGCCCTGCGCCACGGCGCTTAAGAACTCAGCCTTAACCTGAGCAGCCTCGTCTACTCCAGGTGGCACACGCTGGCTCAGCAGGTTAAAAAGTACGGTTTCGTTGCCAGCGGGTGGATTTTGCACCAGCTCGACGAGCTCTTTGACCTCATCAGCGGTTAAAGGTAATGGCTCAATGTGTTGCCGTCCACGCTCACTTGCTTTCAAGAAATAATCGGTCAAATAGTCTTGAGCCATAGCAATCTCTCTTACAAACCAAACCCAAACGGAGTTCCTGCACCACACCTTTTAAGGTGGCAACGGGGGGCTCTAACCTTAGTGCCTGTCTTTACAGGAAAATGTGCAGAGCCGAGCTTCAGGCCTTTCATCCATGCGGCCGCAGCGTGCTAACGCTATGCGGCAAGGCTGCGACATGGCCGCACTTACACGCAGAGCCCATAGCAAATCTACAGTCTAATGAAAGAGTGAGTTTTTCTTAAGCTGCAGCGCTATATTAGTGCAAAGAGAAACAAAATGCACCAGAGAGGGGATGCGATTGCAGGAGGTATTGGCACGATGGTGCCGACGCGACATGGTAACAGTGATAGTGGTAGGTAAAGGTGTAGCTGGTGGTAATGGCCAGCGCTGGATGTTAAGAGTCTTGCTGTCGCTGTGACTTGGCTGTGAATGGGCTGTGACACTGTAGTTGAGCTGTGAGCCTTTGTTCTTACTCTACCTTGGCGCTGGCGGTGGCAGCCACAACTTCCTCTTCTGCACCCCCTCTAAGATACAAGGCGGCGCACGCCAGGTGCGTCACGCCACCTGCTCTTGCTTAGAGTTGAGTAAGCTTACAGCTCATCTCTGAGCGGGCGTAAGCCGATACGCTGGTAGTAAAAGTAAGGGCCAGGGTCGGTCTTACGCTGTGGAGCCACCTCTGAATGCGACGCCACGCGCCACTTACCGTCCGCACCTTTCATGTCAGGGTACGCAGCATAGAGCAGAGGCAGCAGCGCATTTAAGGTGGCGTACTGCTCCTCCGTATACTCCTGATCGTCTGTGCCCTCAAGCTCAATACCAATACCAAAGTCGTTGCACTCCTTTTGGCCCTGATAGGAGCTCCGCCCCGCATGCCACGCGCGGTCTAAAAAGGACACATACTGCGTGATACGGCCGTGACGGTTGATAAAGAGGTGCGAGGACAGCTCCTGTTGGTAGATGCCCTCAAAGTAAGGGTGCTCGCGCGGATCTAAGCTCTTGGTAAAGAGCTGGTCAACATACGGCCCCCCAAACTGTGCAGGTGGCAGCGAGATGCAATGGATAACAATCAGCGAGATCTCGCGCTCTGGCCGCTGATTAAAGTTTTTACTCGGCACCTGCCGCACGTGAGGCCCTTGCAGCCAGCCAGCTACTAAGCGCAGCGGCCCACATGGTGCCTCGGTCGTGCTTGCCTGCAGTAAGGCAGGCACAGCGGCTCTAGGCACAGAGTTGATACCAGCGTATGGCATGGTGGGCTCCTCACTTTACCCAAAAAACAAGAGCACGTGGCACAGGACAGCTTGGCGCTAAGCCGAGAGCATAAAGCGCACAGTCATGGTCACTGCCCAGCCCAGCTCTGCTCTGCTCTGCTCTGCTTTGCTTTGCTTTGCTCTAATCTGAGCAGATCTGATCCTACCCAGTCCCGCACTTGTTTCCGCCAGAAAAAAACAAAACCGCTCCCCAGTTTCCTAGGCAGCGGTTTGTAAAAACAACCGAAAGTTGCGGAGAGCTTGGCTTATCTTTGCTTAGCTTAGCTTAGCCCCTGCTCTGACGCCACATGGCTAAGAGCAAGGATGTGCGCAGAAGCGCGCTGTGCTGTGTGTGTGTGTGCTAAGCTGCGCTTCTAACCTAAGAGCAGCTTATGACCAAAGCCAGCTTGCTGCTCTGGGCTGTCGAGGAAGTTGATCGCTTGCTGCTCGGCGCTCTCACCCGCCTCAATAAACTCGTAGTTAGCGCTGTTTTCAAGCACCGCCCGCAACAGCATGTTGTTGAGCTTGTGGCCGGTCTTGTAGGCCTTGAAGCTGCCTAAAATGCTGTGGCCGCTCATGTATAAATCGCCGACCGCATCCAGCATCTTGTGCTTCACAAACTCGTTAGGATAGCGTAAGCCCTCTGGGTTGATCACGCGGTAATCATCTAAGACCACTGCGTTCTTTAACGAGCCACCTAAGGCTAAGTTGTGAGCATGCATGTACTCCACATCACGCATGAAGCAGAAAGTACGTGCACGCGAGAGCTCCTTGACAAAGCTCTTACCTGAGAAGTCTAAGTAAAAGTGCTGCAGCTGGCGATCCATCGCAGGGTGGTTAAAGTCGATGGTCAGATCGAGGCTGAAACCATCAGATGGAGTCAGCTCCGCCCACTTGTCACCATCCTCAACGCGCACCTTACGCTTGAGGTGTAAGAACTTCTTAGGGCAGTTGAGCTCGGTAATACCGGTGCTCTCTAAGAGGTAGATAAATGGCTGCGCGCTACCATCCATCACTGGCAGCTCAGGGGCATTGACGTCCACATAGAGGTTGTCGATACCCATGGCACTTAAAGCAGCGGTTAAGTGCTCTACGGTGGAAATACGCACGCCATCTAAGTTGACCAGCGCCGTGCATAACTGGGTGTCACGCACCGCCTCTGGCGCACACTTGATGGAAACAGCAGGGTTTAAATCCGTGCGCGTGTAAATGATACCTGTGTTGGCAGGTGCCGGACGAAAGGTTACTTCTACCTTCGAGCCCGAGTGCAGGCCGATACCAGTAGCAGAAACCGTTTCTTTTATCGTTCTCTGTAAAATCACGGAAGCTCTCCTACTACAGACTACAGAACCCGCAAAGTACGATTCTTCTCACTTACAATTTTATTACAAAGACTGCAAAAAAGCAGATCTCACGCGAAAAGATCGCAACATTTTCCTCTCTTGTGACGGAGTATTTTGCCCGCATGGTGTCACAGCTCCCGTATCTACAGCAATCCTCTCATTACCCCCTATCTGTAGCTTGGCTCAAGGGCAAAATACCACCTTGTATGACAAGTAAGCTTAAGCTAACTTTAAGCTAATTTTAGGAGGTGGCGCTGGATGATCGTAACAGTCACAAGCGCTTACGGTGATTACGGTAGAGAGGGCACCATATGTGAAACAACGACAGTGTTACAGGGATACAGGGCTACAGTTGCTGTTTTCGGCGCTACTTTGAGCTGTCTTTGGCAGTTAGACTGCAGAGGGTGGGTGATGTTCCTTGATATTGGAGAAACGCGGCGGCTGATGGTGCTGCACAGGCGTGACTACTACTACTACCTTTGCGGCGGGGAGGTGAATCCCGAGGGATGCTGAGCAGTTAAGGTGACAAGACACTAACAGGCATTCAATCTTGAGATGACGCCTCTTGTGATGGTGGTGGTGGTGGTGATGGTGGTGGTGGTGGTCAATCTTATGGTGGATTTTGGCTAATCCCTTTACCTCTATACCTTAAGATCATGTCCCCAGCATTACCTTGCAGGTAGCGGCCTCCTGCCGGCGGCGCCCTCTTTCGGGGGCATATCTTGAGCTGAGGCGCTGGCGCTGCCTCTCTGCGCTCCACCACAAAAAACAAAGCCAGAGCAAGGTAGCCCCTGCTCTGGCCTTCGCTTAGTTTTTGTGATGCTTTACTAAATGGGGTAGCCGCTAGACCTTATTACGGAAAATGGCTGGGATCTCGTTCATCTCAGACCACTCGTCGTTATTGGCCTCGCCATTAATCTGGACTTCCTGCTGGCTGTAAGGCATGTTCTGACCCACTGCCTTCTGCTGCATAGCTGGATTTACGCCCATGTTAGCTTGTGGAGCACGCATCCGTGCGTCCATTGGTTGTGGCTGAGCCTGTGGACGGTTTAAAGCCTGCGGAGCACGTGGCGCTACACCCGCATTAGGGTTGTAGCCCTGTGCTTGCTTAAAGAAATTGTTGTCAGGAGTTGGCGCATTACGACGTAATTGCGCCGCAGTACGGGCAATAGCCGCTGGGCTCTCAGACTGAGTCTGATCAAAGCCGGAAATACCCGTCACTAAGATCGTCACCACAATCTGGTCTTCGGCCAGCTGGTCATCAAAGACCACACCGTACTTGCAGTCCGCTTCCTCATCAGCGTAGTTCTGGATCTCTTGGTTAATCTGCGCCCATTTGCTGATTGGGAAGTTCTGGTTAACACGGGCATTCACCAGTAAGCCCGTAGCCGACTTGATGTCGACCTGATCGATCAGAGGCGAGTGAATAGCACGCTGCACCGCGTCTTCCACAAAGTTTGCGCCCTGACCTACACCGTTACCAATAATGGCATGGCCACGGCCACGCATAATGGTCACGATGTCGCTAAAGTCGAGGTTGATGAAGCCTGGAGCCGTGATCGAATCGGTGATGCCCTTTACGGCGTTTAACAGCACGTCATTAGCCTCGTTAAAGGCATTAATGATCGAGATGTTGGCGCCTAAGTTCTTTAAGAGCTTGTCGTTGTCGATCACAATCAGCGAGTCTACGTGCTTGGACAGCTCGGTAATACCCGCCTCGGCGTTCACACGGTGACGCTTACCCTCAAACTGGAATGGCTTGGTCACCACCGCAATGGTTAAAGCACCAGTCTCTTGGGCAATGTCAGCAATAATTGGAGCGGCACCAGTACCCGTACCACCGCCCATACCAGCGGTGATGAAAATGAGCTGCGAGCCCTGCAAGAGCTTCTTGATGTCGTCCTTACTCTCCTCAGCAGCCTTACGCCCCTTGTTAGGATCGCAACCTGCGCCGAGGCCGTTGGTTAATTTAACGCCGATCTGAACCTTCAATGGTGCAGTCGAGCGATTAAGAGCCTGAGAGTCGGTGTTCACCGCAATGAACTCCACGCCGCCCAAGCTTTGGTTAATCATATGTTGCAGGGTGTTGCCACCGCCGCCACCTACGCCCAGCACTCTGATAACGCAGGCCTTGGCCGAGTGAATCCCTGACTCACTGATGGTAGGGTTGGTGCCCACCTCAACAGAAATGTGCTCGCTCATACTACTCCCATGATGATGAGATCATGCATCACACAAAAACTACAATCTCTAATATTATAACCGTAATCCCTTACAAAAGGCACAAAGCGCGCTAAAAGCGCCAGTCTCTCCCCATCTGTTACGTCTTGAGCTATCTGTCTGCAAGCACGCCCCCTTGCCTCGCTTCTTTTCTTAAAAGCCCGCAAATAAGCCGCAAAACTCCACTATCTTGCTCTTTGCTCTCCCTACTCTTGCCACTTAAAGCACTGCAAGACGCAGACAGTCAAAGGCTTAAACAAAGCGTGTCCTTATTTACGCCATTGTTACCGATTTTATCTTTCACGCCTCTTACAGCTACCGCTCCTGTAAGCACTTACATACAAGTGTTGCGCTGTCTCTTGCGCCGCACAAACAGCCCCTTTGCTGACAAACTCCGCCTCATTTGTGTCAGCGCACGGTGCACGGCTGTTAGCATACCTCTTGCCCTCACTTTCTGCTTTTGCTGCCGTCTTTGCGCCTTTGCACACTTGTATGACAAGTTAGCACTAATGTGGTGCCCAATCACCACATCTGGTGCACAGTTCTGTGCTCAGCTTACGCCGCAACTTAGCTCTCGTTTCTGTAGAACAGCGCCCGCCCCTGCTGCTGTCTAAACTTAGCCTCACAAGGCTCTTCAGCAGTGGTCACATGGCGCGTTGGAGGTGAGCACTGGGGGTACTACAGCAACTCGCTTCAGGATTACGGGCGCGTTACCGCGCTTTATCTCGTGGTACGACCGAGGGCGTCACCCCTCTACTCAGAGTGGTGGTGGTGCGGATTGCTCTTTTGCTTGCTGACAGCATCCTGCTGCTCACAATCTTCCCCTACCAGCAAACAGAGCTCGATGTCCTTCTGCCACTATAAGTGCTACTGCTACTCGCCTCAGGGGTACGGACGTGTTACCGCGCCTTATCTCGAGATACGACCGAGGGCGTCACCCCTCTACTCAGAGTGGTGGTGGTGGTGCGGATTGCTCTTTTGCTTGCTGACAGCATCCTGCTGCTCACAATCTTCCCCTACCAGCAAACCGCGCTCGGTGTCTTACTGCCACCACAAGCACTACAGCCAATAGCCTCAGGGCTACGAGCGCGTTATCGCGCCTTATCTCGAAGTACGACAATGGGCGTCACTATCTATTCAGAGTAGTGGCTGCCCGTGCCCACTAAAACTCTTTAGCCAGCCACGCCTTAATCCACGACAACGTCTTTGCTACCGTACCACTCTGGCTCTTGTAGGCATCCACCGCCTCACGACGACGCTGCCTATCCTGCTCCATCGAGTAAGCCACACGTAAAAGACCAATAGCAGTCGCCCACTCAGGTGAGTCCAGCTTCGCCGCTTCTTCCTCATCTCCCTCGTAGGTCACACCACGTGGCTTGCCAATGTTAACTACCGTCTTGACCTTGTCATCCTTCAGCGTCGCCTGAATTAAGAGGTCGATACCAACCGTCTTAGCCACGCCACCAGTGATCACAAAGCCCGCACCTAAGGCAAGGCTCTGCCCTGTCTCCTTGTAGTAACCCTGCACGCGATTGAGCACCACACGCGTAATGTCCATGAGCTCAAAGCCAATATTCGTGGCCAGCTCCTTGACGCTAATCAAGCATGGGTCAGAGTAGCCCTTTGGGGTCACGCTATAAAACTCAGGGCCATCTTCAAGCAAGCAAGGATGGGCTAAGCCACAAGTGCGCTTGGCAAACTCTGCCACACGTAAAGGTAAATTGAGCTTGGTGGCCACATGCTGGGTAATGGAGTTACCGCTTAACTTTAAGCCAAAGGTCATGACCAGCTTGCCCTTGTCATAGACCGCAACACTGGTAGAGCCTCCACCGATGTCCACTAAGCACACGCCAATCTCTTTTTGCTCTTGGGAGAGCACGGCATCAGCAGCGGCAATACCGTTGTAAATCACTTCGTCGATGCTGATATTGGAGGACAAGCGCTCAAAGGCAGCACGCAGGTCGTTCTCCTGATCCTCATTGCAGGTAATGAGGTGGGCATTGACCTTAATGTACGACGAGCTCATACCAATAGGGTTGGTGACCTCGTTGTCCCTTTTTGTAAAGTAGGCCTGTGGCACCACGTGAATTAAGTGCTGCGACTCCGAGAACTTATACATGGCCGCGTGATCAATGGCCGTATTGCGATCGATCTCGGTAATTTTGCCCGTAGGGACATTGGCCTCACCTGAGTAATTGATCGACTCAATGTGAATGCCGGACATACCAATCACGCATTGCGAAAAAGTCTGCTCCGTCTCGGCCTCATAGGACTCGATGAGGCTAGAGAGCTTATTACTGAGCTTATCGATATCGCTAACGGAGCTGTTGAGCACACCATCAGATGGGCACTCATCAAAGTACGTGACATTTACCTCGCCGTTGTCATTGACCTCACCGACGATCAGGCGAATCTTGTTGCTGCCAATGTCCATAGCCAACAGTGGCTCTTGGGCATTAGCATGTTTAGCTCTAGCTTTAGCTCCCTTGTTAAACCACATACATGACCTCTAACAAACTTGACATGCAACTCACGCCACCGGCAAAGCTTACGCCAAGTGACGGACGGACAAGTGCTATGCGCAGCATCACCCTACTGTGCTCCTACTGTGCCCCTACTGGCGGCACGGTCGTTTGCGCGCCTCCTGAGGCGTCAGCCTCATCTTGATCGCTGATAGCGCTGCGCTCACCTACAGCAAAGCCATTATCGTAGCGCATATCGACGTAAGCCACATCACTAAGCGCTAAGTGCGTCTCACCAAAGGCCAGCAAAAAGCGCTTTAAGCGAATGAGCGGGAGGTCTGGCGAGCTCTCGCGGCCGAGAATGACCCACACATCGCCCTTTAAGCGCAATCTATAGCTGCGCGCGGCATCTAAATGCACTTCCTCGACTAAGTATGGGGTGTTGCGTGTGAGGCTAATAAACTGGTACGCGTGCTCATAGAGCTCTTTGGCAAGGGAGTCGTGCGGAGCGCTGAGCGTCACGAGCGCGCCGTGAAATTGGCGCATGTCAGGGTAGAACACAGTGCCGGTACGCGCATCGTATAGGCCGCTCGTTTTCCAGCGAGCTGAGGCAAAGTGCTCCACTAAGGACACCTCAATAGTGTCAGGAAAGCGCTTATTGACAGAGACCTGCGCCACCCATGGCATCTGCAACAGAGCATTGTGCAGCGCCGAGAGGTCGAGGGTCACAATATTCTTACCACCGACCATTTTACCCACTTCTTGGGCTATCTCTTCTTGCGTCACATGCTGGAGTTTGGCGTTAATGGTGACACGAGCCACAGGGAAAGTGTGGGGATCGGTGAGGAATTTGTAGGCAGAGTAATAGCCTGCTGTAAGCAAGGCGCAAAAGCACAGAAAAAAGAGCAGGGAAATGAGGAAGCTACCTCTACTTCTCCGTCTGCGTCTTAAGCCTGGTCGCTTTTGCTTCACCAACTGAACCCACCTAAAGTTACAAGCCCCACCGGCTTACCTTGCCATTGCTGACTTAAGCAGCACCCTAAAAGATCTTGGCCGTCTACTGTTGCTATCTCCATACCTAAAAAGACGGGGCGAATTGTAGCACAGGGCCGCAAAAGCATGGCAGCGTGCACTTTTCTATGCCGTGCGCAGTAGGAGAGAAATAAGCGCTTGGAGGTGCTGCTAAAAGCAGCAGTTGGTAGCGTTAGTTACAGCAGGAGGGACCGTGGCTAGCGCCTCTGCGTTAAGGCGGCCTGTAGCGCCATTATATTGAGGAACAGCAACAGCCACTGAGCACTGCTTACTCACCCTTAGAGTAGCCTTAAGACTCCCTCTCTGCGTAAGGGCGGTAATGGCCCCTGTTACCCTTACCAAGAGTCACAGCAACCTGCTGTAAGAGGCAGGCGCTGTGAGCCAGCCCTCTGCGTTTGTGACTTCGCTGCAGCCGTTAGTCGTCAGCTGCGTGCGTTTCTTTAGACGCCACAGACGCCACTCCTGACGCCACTCCTGACGCCACTCCTGACGCCACTCCCGACGCCACTCCCTGAGAGGAAGCACGTGAGCTTAGGTTCTGGTCATAAGCGACCTTTGGCCAGCGCGAACTTAACATGCCCGCTACCTGCACCACGTTACCTGCGCCCTGCGTCAGAACGATATCGCCCTCTTGGCAGATACTGTCTAACAGCGCTGGTACCTCATTGACCGTCTCCACAAAGTGTGGCTCCATACGGCCCTGCGAGCGAATTGAGTGGCATAAGTGACGGCCATCGACCCCCACAATCTTTTCCTCACCGGCAGCATAGACCTCCACTAAGATCAGCACGTCCACCTGCTGCAGTACTTTGACAAAGTCCTCGTAGAGATCGCGAGTACGGGTATAGCGATGAGGCTGGAACACCATGACCAAGCGGCGATGTGGCCAACCCTCACGTACCGCCTTAATCGTAGCCAGCACCTCCGATGGATGGTGACCATAATCGTCCACAATGCTGACCACGCCATGAGGCGCCTGATAGCGGCCATAACGCTGGAAACGGCGGCCCACACCCTCAAAGTGCTCTAAGGCACTTAAGATGTACTGCTCTTCGATGCCCTCTTCTAAGGCCACAGCAATAGCCGCTGTCGCGTTCTTAGCCATGTGCAAGCCAGGCAGCGCTAACTTCACATGTAAGTCTGGCTTCTTGTTGCCATTCTCATCTAAGCGGTTGCGCTTGACCGTAAAGAACGACGCCGCTTGCGTTTGGATGTAGTCACATACTTGCAAGTCAGCCTTGTCACTGACACCGTAGGTAATGGTCGAGCGACCAATCTGTGGCAGGATGCGCTCAATGGTTGGGTCGTCAATGCAGACCACCGCCACACCATAGAAAGGCAAATTGTGTAAGAACTGCACAAAGGTCGCAGTCAGCTGCGCAAAATCATTGTGGTAGGTCTCAAGGTGGTCAGCCTCGATGTTGGTCACCACAGTCAGCATAGGCTGTAAATGGAGAAAGGAGGCATCAGACTCGTCAGCCTCGGCAATGAGGAAACGGCTGGTGCCTAAGCGGGCATTGGTACCGGCGCTGTTTAAGAGGCCGCCAATCACAAAAGTTGGATCTAACGCTGCCTCACCAAAAATCGATGCAATCAGCGAGGTGGTAGTAGTCTTACCATGGGTACCGGCCACCGCGATGCCGTAACGATAGCGCATCAGCTCGCCTAGCATCTCCGCACGCCGCACGACGGGAATACGCATTTCCATGGCCGTGTCCACTTCTGGGTTGCCACGGTGAATGGCCGAAGAGACCACCACGACACTAGCACCGACGACATTTTCGGCGTGGTGACCAATGTAGACGGTGATACCCAGACTACGTAAGCGCTGGACGACCTTGCTTTCGGCGATATCGGAGCCGGAGACGACATAGCCCTCGTTGTGCAGGACTTCAGCGATGCCACACATACCAGCGCCACCAATACCCACAAAGTGGATGCGCCGTACCTTGTGCATGTGTGGTACTTGAGCAAAATTAAAAAACTTATTCATGAAAAGTCCAGCCCAGCGAGCGCGAAAGAACCACAGGCACCATGGGACTCACCACCTCTGAGCTTAACGCTAAGCGCTGAAGCACTGCTAAGCTAAGCGCTGCTAAGCTAAGAGCTGCTAAGCTAAGAGCTGCTAAGATGGCGGTGAGGGAAGAGATAAACAGGCAAAAAATCGCGTTTAACCATAAATGCCCAGCCAAATTCGTGAGCATAACACAAATGGGACAGGGCGTTGAAGAGGCAGGAAAAGAGGCCGCGAGCAAACGGGCAGATGGCAGGGAGGTGCAGCGGGGGAAGTTAAGCGGCAGGATAGCAAACAAGCAAGCAAAGCCTAACACCCTCACTGAGATTAACCAGCGGCGCCGCCAGCGCCGCTATCTCAAGGTAAAGGTGCTAGCAGAGCGCGCTATTTTGCGCTGGCCTCCACAATGTCACACACCTCTGTGGTGGCATGAAGCTGCGCCTGCTCCGCACACGCCTGTGACATCGCCGTGAGGTTATCCACCGCGCGCATCTTAGAGACAATCTCGTGAATCTTCTCTGGCGTAATGTCTTGTTGTGGCAGCAACACACCTGCCTTAGCATTTACTAAGGTCAGAGCGTTTTTTGTCTGGTGATCGTCCACCGCCGTTGGCAACGGTACTAGGATCGCAGGCAGCTTTGCTGCCCCCAGCTCACTTACCGTCGAGGCGCCTGCACGGCAAATGATGAGGTCGGCATGCCGATAGGCCGATGCCATGTCCGTAATAAAGTCACTGGTCT
The DNA here is from genome assembly GCA_018884035.1 of Candidatus Anaerobiospirillum pullicola. GTDB lineage: Bacteria > Pseudomonadota > Gammaproteobacteria > Enterobacterales > Succinivibrionaceae > Anaerobiospirillum > Anaerobiospirillum pullicola. The sequence continues at coordinate 21,882 of JAHLFE010000092.1, read as the reverse complement.
CCACCGTAAAAGCAGCGCCCTCATATAAAGCCGCCGTTTTATCGGCATTGCCGCGACCGCACTGATGCACCACGCTAATCTCATCAGAGCCAAAGAGCTTTAAACCCAGTGGGATCTTCTCATTTAGCGCCTGCGCTCCTAACGAGCCACCAATAATGAGAATACGGGTCTTACCATCCTCATGGGCAAAGTTACGTGGCTCCTCATAGAGCTTGAGGATCTCGGCACGAATAGGATTGCCCACCGCCTTGACCTTTGGCCCTGTAAAAGCCTGACCGACACCTAAGAGGATCTTACTGGCAAAGCGAGCAAGGATGCGGTTAGTCATACCCGCAGCGGCATTTTGCTCGTGCAGCAAGAGAGGAATACCGCTTAAGTAAGCGGCCATGCCACCAGGTCCGGAGGCATAACCACCAAAGCCGATCACCACATCAGGGCTAAAGCTCTTCATGACACGACGGGCCTGCCAAATAGCATGAGCCACCATAAAAGGAGCAGTCAGCAGCGACTTGATGCCGTTACGGCGCACACCTTTGACATCGATGTAGTGAATGGTGATGCCCTCTTGGGGAATCAAGCGCTCTTCGATGCGGCCACGGGTACCCAACCACTCCACGGAGTGCCCCCGTTGCTGTAATTCCTTGACGATAGCCAGTGCAGGAAAGACGTGACCGCCTGTGCCTCCAGCCATGACTAAAACTTTGAGCTGACGCTCACTCATTGTCCTTACCTCTAACCAGACAGTGCTTACGAGCCACACTACCTTAAGTGCTGCGCTCAGCTTCCCCCGCGCAGGGGCTGCTGCCTAATGGTGCCATGGAACGACTTACTTAATAGATGACGGCCTTTAGGGTAATCATGGTGCTCCGTCCTCAGGTAGGCTTAGACTCACTTGCACCATTCATCTCGAGATGTGTATTTGCCATCACGCCTCCCCTCTTCCGTCATTTATGAGATTACTCCTTCCCCTGCACTTATGTCTCACCGCAGCGTACTTAGTCGTCGTATTTGAGCTTACCCAGCTGCTGATGTCGCCACTCAAAGTCAATGCGCAGCAAGATACCTAAAGCCCACATACACACGATAAGCGACGAGCCACCATAGGAAATCAAAGGCAGGGTTAAGCCCTTTGTTGGCAAGCCACCTGAAGCGGCACCAATGTTAATCACCGTTTGCAGGCAGAAGAACATGCCGATACCAAAGGCCAAATAACCCTGAAATTGCGAGCGCTGCCGCAAGATCTTGGCAGATAAGATCAGCGCCTTGGAGATGATGACAAACTCCAAAGCGATAACAAAGCACACGCCCAAAAAGCCGCACTCTTCGCCCATAATGGCCATTACAAAGTCGGTATGCGCCTCAGGAAGATAACCGAGCTTTTGAATGGAGTTACCGATGCCCTCACCGGTAAGGCCACCACGACCAAAGGCCATCAGAGACTGGGTGAGCTGGTAGCCTGAGCCAAAGCGATCCTGCCACGGATCAAGGAAAGAGGTCACACGGGCTAAGCGGTATGGCTGGAACCACACGATTAAAGCGCCAATGCCGCCGATCACGCTTAAGGTGAGGATGTACTTTAAAAGACCAGCTCCGGCCACAAAGAGGATGCCATAGGTAATGGCGGTGACAACGACGAGGGAGCCAAAGTCTGGCTGCATTAAGAGTAAAAAAGCGATGACGGCAATAAAGCCCATTGGCTTAAAGAAGCCCCAGACCTTATTGTGCAGCATCTCGATCTTGCGGGAGGTGTAACTTGAAAAGTAGATGATCCAAAAGAGCTTTAAGAGCTCGGCTGGCTGGAGGTTGATAGGGCCAAAAGCGATCCAGCGTTTAGCCTCGTTAACCTCACGACCGATGATCAGCACGAGAATCAGCAGAAAAAGGGAGATGCCCATGAGGGGCACGGAGATGTTAAACCACGTTTTAGAGGGGATCGTGGTCATGATAAGGCCCCACGTCACGGCCACACCAGTAAAGATTAATTGGCGCTTTAAGTAATAATACTGGTCGCCGGTGGAGGTATAGGCCTCTTGGACAGAGGCAGAAGAGATGAGAACGATGGAGATGAGCAGAAGCAGCAGAGAGACCACGATGAGGGTGCGATCCAAGGCGGCTACATGGCGGGCTTTGAGGTCGATCTTGAACATGCGCGAATCCTCAATCTTGGTGGTGACAGAGCTATCTGCTGCGAGCATACGCGTGGGCCTGTATGAGGTCTAAAAAAGTGGTGTTTTGGGGCGCGGTTTTGAGCGGCGGCTCAGAAGGGGAGCTAAGACTCACCTTGAGGTAAGGCGCGCTAGCGCCGCGCTTACCATGAGGGGAAGCAAGCTTCACCGCTGGCCAGAGGCCACTCCAAGAGGAGCCACTAATGCCCCTTTCGGAGTAAAGGGCCTATGGAGTAGCTATCTTGAGGTCACAGCGCCCACACCAGAGAAGCAGCAGCAGCAGCAGCCTACTACAAGAGGCACCACTCCTTAATGATCCCTCTTAAAGTAAGGTGCCTCAGGCACCGCTCTGGCCACAGTCCACTCCAAGAGGAGCCACTAATGCCCCTTTCGGAGTAAAGGGCCTATGGAGTAGCTATCTTGAGGTCACAGCGCCCATGCCTGTGGCTTAGCCTCCTACTCCAAGAGGCACCACTCCCTCATGATCCCTCTTAAAGTAAGACGCCTCTGGCGTCGCGCCCCTACCCCAGCTTAGTGCTTTACACCCTTAGCCTTGGTCTTAGCAGTGCTCTTAGCACGGCTGCCATTCTTGGCAGCTGGAGTGGCATGAGTGGCAGGATTGGCAGGAGTGGCAGCCTTAGCAGGAGCTGCAGCCTTGGCATGAGCCGCTGCCTTGGCATGAGCCGCTGCCTGTGGTGCAACTTCTGCCTTGGCCGCTGGAGCAGCCTCAACTTTAGTCGCAGGGGCCGCCTCAGCAGTCGCAGCTTCAGCAGACTTAGCAGCAGAAGCAGCAATCATATCCTTATTCGTTGCCACCACGTGCACGCCCGCAAACAGCGCATCAGGCTTGGTCTCCGCCTCGGCCTCAGCCTTTAGCTCCTGCGCCATCTCGCGCTCTTCGGCAGGCACGGGATCACCCGCTGGAAGATCAAAAGAGTCAACAGCCACAGCCTCTTCTACCACTGGTGTTAAACCCGAAGCCTCAACAGCATTGTCTAAGGACGCATTCACCTCATCCTCAGTCTTTACCTTGCCATCAAAGGTAAACGCAGGCGCCTTACGCACCGGAACCTCCACAATGGAAGTCAGGTTGTTAACGAGGTTCACAAAGACGCGGCCACGCTCATCAAAGCCCTTGAACTGATCAAAGGACGAACAAGCTGGGCTTAATAAAATGGCCTGCCCAGGCTTGGCCTCCGCAAAAGCCTTGCGAATAGCCTGACGCATATTCAGCACGCCCTCGCAGCGGCTTTTATCTAACGCAATGATCTTCTCGGCATCACGGCCAAAGCAGTAAGCCTTAACCACCTCATGACCAAAGAAACGCTTTAATGGCGTAAAGTCCTGCCCCTTACCAATACCACCGGCAAGCAGGATAATACCGTCCTTATGACGGTCAGCTAAGCCCGTAATAGCAGCCTCTGCTGAAGCCACATTGGTAGCCTTGGAGTCATTGTAGAAAGAGACACCATCTAAGATGCGCACTAACTGGCAGCGGTGCTCAAGGCCGTAGAAGGTCTTTAAGGCCTGCACCTGTACCTCACGCGGCACGCCCATAGCGTCAGCTAAGGCCATCGCCGCTAAAGCATTGAGCTCATTGTGCTTGCCATAAATAAAGAGGTCGCGCACATCCAACACTCTCTGGCCCTTAACGCACAGATAGGTGGTGGTATCCGTCTCCTCACGGCTGTACTCGTTAGGATCGTTATCTAAGCCGAAGCTAGCAAAGATGTGGGCACGATTCTCTGGTTGATGTGGATAGGTGCGTGGATCGTCGCGATTGACGATGATGTGATCGCAATGCTGGAAAATGCGGTGCTTAGCTTCGGTATAGGCCTCAATGCTGCCTTCGTAGCGATCTAAGTGATCCTCAGAGACATTTAAGATCACACCCGCCTTTAAGTGCAGGCTCTTGGTGGTCTCTAGCTCAAAGCTCGACAGCTCTAACACGTAGGTCTCAACGCTATCGGAGAGGATATCAAAGACGGCGTTACCGAAGTTAGCGCCAATGGCAGTGCGCACACCTGCCTTTTCCAACATGTAACCTACTAAGGCGGTCACAGTGGACTTACCATTAGAGCCGGTAATACCCACGACAGGGACATTGACTTCGCTGGCAAAGAGCTCGATGTCACCAACGATTTCGACACCGGCGTCAGCAGCGGCCTTAAGCTCTGGCTTGTTAATCGAGAGGCCAGGACTTACGACCAGCATGTCATAAGTCTTTAAGAGCTCACCATCGAGGGGGCCTAAGTTAAAGTCGATACCGCCTGGCACTTCTTCGGCGTAAGGAGGATTGGTGCGGGTATCAAAGATGGAGAGCTTCTTTAAATCTTGCTTGAGCAGGTAAGTTACTACGGCGATATTCGAGATGCCCAAGCCGATGACGGCGATCTTTTTACCTTGCAGTCTATTGTTCATAATAGTGTTTTCAACCTTGCGCGCCACCGCAAAAACACGATAGAGGCAGCAAAGCGCGTACTGCAACTTACTGCGCCCCCGAGGGATGGCTACGCATATCTTACCTGCACTACGAAGTGTCAGTGGTGCGGAGTGGGCGAAGTGGGGGAGAAGTCTTTTGGCTGAGTGGAAAAAAGGAAGGCGTGAGAGCTAAGTTTACCGCAGACGTAAGGCACTCTTTGCTGTTTTTCCCTGTGGGTAACAGCGGCCCATGTCAGCAGACGCCTAGCTGCTAGCGCTTAATAGCTCTAGGAATGACTGACTTAATAAATGACGGAATTTAAGGCACGCATGCATGCCCATCTCAAGATAGGCTCAGGCTCGCTTGCACCTTTTATCTCGAGGTGGGACGTTGCAACCTCGCACCACTACATCCGTCACTTATTAACTCACTCTTTCCTTAGCGATCGCGCTGTCACGCTCTGCTTACTACCTTAACTTTAAGGTCACTAAGCCCAAAAGCACTAAGACAATGGTGATAATCCAGAAGCGCACAATCACGCGTGGCTCTGGCCAGCCGCCCTTTTCAAAGTGGTGGTGTAAGGGCGCCATGCGGAAAATACGCACGCCACGTAAGCGGTACGAGCCCACCTGCAAGATCACGCTCAGCGTCTCCATGACAAAGATGCCGCCCATGATAAAGAGGAGCAGCTCCTCACGAATTAGCACCGCAATGATGCCTAAGGTCGCACCTAAGGCCAGCGAGCCCACATCACCCATAAAGATCTCGGCAGGGTAAGTGTTAAACCATAAAAAGCCTAAGCCCGCACCAATGATCGCCACACAGGCAATCACTAGCTCCGCTGCCAGTGGTACGTGAGGGATATAGAGGTAATTAGCAAAGTAGTAATTTGAGGTAGCCCACGCAATAATGCCTAATCCAGCTGCCACCGAGATGGTGATAAGAATGGCTAAACCGTCTAAGCCGTCGGTGAGGTTTACGGCATTGGAGGAGCCGGTGATCACAAAGTAAGTCAGAGGAATGATGAGGAAACCAATATCAGGCATGAACTCCTTGAAAAACGGCACCACTAAGGTCGTTTCGGCAGGAGACTGGGCAAAGCCGTAAATGCAGCAGCCTAAGCCTAAAGCCAGTGCTGATTGCCAAAAGTACTTGTATTTGGCTCTTAAGCCGTGTGGGTCTTTGCGCACGATCTTGAGGTAGTCATCGGCAAAGCCAATGAGGCCGTAGCCGATCACGGTGGCGATGGTGTACCACACGTAAATGTTATCGAGGCGACACCACAAAAGCATCGTGAGCACGATGGTGGAGTTAATTAAGATGCCACCCATGGTTGGGGTGCCTTGCTTTTTTAAATGGCTCTCTGGGCCGTCTTTGCGCACTACCTGACCAAAATGCAGTATTTGCAGCTTTTCAATGGTCTTAGGCCCGAACCATAAGGAGAGGACAAGCGCTGTGAGCATGGCGCAGACGGCACGAAAGGTTAGGTACTCAAAGACCCGAAAGCTTGGCTCAAACTGAGAGAGCCAATCAGCAAGCAGGATAAACATGGTTAAATCTCCTCAGACAGCTTACTAAAGTGCCTCCTCACTTTAGGGTCTGCGACCGCAGCTCTCGCCCTCCTGCTTTTTCCTGAGCCAAACTCTCTGCCCTAAAAAGATGCAGCAAAAGAGCGCGTGCTGAGAGGTTAAAGCACGAAAGAGTGCCAAGCTATCTTGTTAGCAATGGTTCTTGTCTGTGGTAGTGCGCCGTTTGTGGATAAACACGCAACAAAGCTGGCGCCATTCTATGTGATTTTGTCGCTGTGCTCACAAAATTGCCCTGTAATTTTTTAAGGGAGAACGTCGCAGCTTTTTTCTGTTTCACGTGACATTCAAGTACAGTGCCTTAGAGGATGAGTTTGCCTGCTGCTCATGGCGCGGTGTAGGCGCTTACCCACTTAAAGATAAGCGCCGCTGGCGCCATACTCAGAGTGACACCCTGCACAGCACCATGAGGTACAACGCAGCTGCTCCTTAACCAACTTTAGATAGGCGCCTATGGCGCCTCGCCTTACCCAGAGTGATATCCTTGCACAGCACCCTGCGGGCAGAAACACTGCAGCGCTCTTTGCTCCTATTGAGATAAGAGCCACTGGCACCCTATCCATAGGGCTCACCTTGCGCAGCATCCTGAGGGCAGCAGCACTGCTGCGCTCTTTACTCCCCTTATCTTGAATCCCAGCACCGATCATGCGCTCAGAGCTGCTAACTGCCACAGCAAAAACCTGATGTTTATCAGCGTTAACGATAAGCGCTGACTGTTGCTACCCAGCGATTCATTACTGATTCGGTGTGCTTGCGTGCTGATTGGGGATGCCAGCGTGCAAGCTCATCGCCCCTGAGATAAGCGCCACAGGGCCCTTCCCTGAGTGACCACCTTGCGCTGCACCATAAGGGCTAACGCTGCAGAGCTCTTACTTGCTTTCAGCCTCGCCCGCTAAGCGCTTCTTGCCCAGTTCTTGGAGCGCACTGACCACCTTTTCCATGTGCATCGCATGCGAGCCCTTTACTAAGCAGCACACCTCCTTACCCGCATCCAAGCACTCGCTGACATGAGCCTCTAAAACTGCTAGTAAGTCCTCATGCTTTAAGAAATGACAAGCCTTCTGCCCCATCGCCTCCACGCAATACTGCGACAGCGGCCCAATGCATACCAGCCAGTCAATCTTCCCTACCGCATAAGCACCAACCTTCTCATGCAGCTCAATCTCAGCATCGCCTAGCTCGCCCATGTCACCTAAAACCAAGATGCGCACGCCCTGTTGCTTGCTTAAGGTATCAACCGCCGCTAACACCGCATTAAAGCTAGCATTGTAGGCATCATCAATCACCGTCAACTGCCCATAATGCTCTGGCGTCAGACGCCCCGAAATAAGCTGCGAGCTATTTAAGCCCTGCTGCACCGCCTCGGCATTAGCGCCCATTACTAAGCTTAATAAGGCTGCACCCGCCGCATTTAAGGCGTTATGCCGTCCCAGCATCTGTAAGCAAAAGTCGCCATCTAAAGGAAAACGCTCATCATGGCAGTGCAGGTGAAACGACAGCATCTCCCCCTGCTCCACAATGTGGCTCACCTGCATGGTCGCCTGCTCACTCTCACCAAAGCTTAAGAGCTTGCCCTGCTGCACCGCAGCGGCATAATCCTCTTGCCAGCGCGGCCACCATGGGCTATCCGCAGGCACAATACCAAAGCCCACCTCTCGCTTCAGCGCAGCCGTTGGCGATTGCTCAATCTTGTCTACAGGGTGCAACGTAAAGAGGTGGTCTAAAATCTCGCTCTTGCCCTTGTACACGCCCTCACGCGAGCCAAAGCCTAAGATATGAGCTTCACCGACATTGGTGATCAGCGCATAATCAGCTGCCACAAACTCTGCCGTGCGGGCAATGTCCTGTAAATGGCTGGCACCCTGCTCAATAATGGCAAAAGGCTGCTTCTCATCAAGGCGTAACAGTGTCAGTGGCACACCCACATCATTATTGAAATTACCCGCAGTGTAGAGCGTACTACCGCAGTGACTTAAGATAGCAGCGGTCATCTCCTTGGCTGAGGTCTTACCACAAGAACCGGTAATGGCACCAATAAGCGCAGGGCTCTTATGGCGTACCAGCTCACCGCAACGGCCAAGTAAGCGCAAGGTATCCGTACACTTAAGTAAGTACGCCTGCTCACGCCACTGGTGGTAACGCTCCTGCTCCTCAGGGCTCAGTAGCGCGAGAATCTCCTCCTCACTTAAATGCGTGGCACAGGCTACCGCACCACGAGAGAGGGCGTCGGTAATAAACTTATGCGCATCAAAGCGCTCGCCCTTTAAAGGAATAAAGAGACAGTTTTCTCCGATTTCCTGAGAGGAGGTGGAGACGTGCGTAATCGTAACTTGCTCTACAGAGAGCTTGACTGCGTTGCCTGCGAGCACTTCACATGGGGCAAAAGCAGCTAATTGTGCCAGAGTAAATGCAATCATGACTAAGGTTGCACCACTACACTAAAGGGGTCAGAGATTCTGACTTTTATTTGTGGTGTCCGCTGGGGGTAAATAAGAACAAAGCCCCACCCTACGTGTTGTAGAGTGAGGCCCATGGATAAGCTGTAAGGTTAGGAATCAGTAATCTAATAAGTGACAGCCGCAAGGTTGCGTAATGTTAACCTCTCCTACCTCGAGATGGTTAGGTGGTGCAGCCGAGCCTGAACCTATCTCAATGATGGGTACACATGATGGCTAAAATACCGTCATCTCTTAAGTCACTCACTCCTTACCTCAAGCGCTACTGCCTACTCTTCCTTACGCTTGCGGGTGCTGGTCTTGCGTGGCTTGCTCTCACCCGTTTCCGCTGCAGCAGTAGGCTCCTTGCGCTTGCGCGTGCGCGTCGTCTTGGCCTTGCCCTCCGCACTCTTAGCGCTTTTGGTGTTTGCTGCCACCATAGCCATAGCGTCAGCATCAGCAGCGGCCGCCGTGGCAGCCTCTTCAGCCGCAGCCGCCGTCTCCTGATCCTCTGGGGTCTCAGGAGTGTGGACAGGCTTCGCACTCGTATCCTCAGGGCGAGTTACACCTTTAGGCGCAGGCAGTCCTAAGAGCTCGCAGCACACCTCACGATCGGAAAAATGCGTGGTGCAGTGGGCAAAGATCTGGTAATCCTCATGGCCCTTACCTGCGATCACCACACAATCGTTCTTCTTCGCGTGCTCAAAAGCAAAGCGAATAGCTTGATAGCGGTCAGCAATCACAACCACATTGCGCTGATTTTGCGTCAGCTGTGGCAGGCCCAGTGGTAAGCCCACTAAGGCTGGGTGGATATGGTAGTAATTACCATGTGGCGCGGTGTTAACGAGGAACTGATCCTGCTCCTGACGCGCCGCCTCAAAGTCCTCACTAAGCGCAAAATCCTGCGTTAAGAGCACTGGCACGCCCATGCCTGGGTCAACACTGATTTCCATATCAACCAGCGCTTTGATGTCAGATTGCTCAAGGAGGGCCTTGATATTGGTCTTTTGCTGCAACTGCTGCTTTAATGAAGACACCTCTAGCACTGCTTTCTCATTGCCCTTAGAGGCTAACTCTTGCTGCTTTTGCAGACGCTCTTGCAGCTTAAGCAAGGCCTTATCATTGGTAGTCTTCAGCTTGGTTAAGTGTTTGACAGCACGTGTCCGCTGCGCCAAGCGCTCTTTGAGCTCATCCCCAGTCAAGCACTTAGCCATCTCGACAATGGACTTGTTCTTGGTGTCGGCGTTCCTTTCAGCCTCTTCGCGCGCCTCAATCGCAGGCTGTACTGGTGGCATATCCACCGCCAGCATCATGTCATCGAGGATCTTATTTAAAGGCTCGGAGCGTGGATTGTCGGCAGTGAAGACCACGTAGTCAGAGAAGACTGAGGCCTTTAACGCCATCATCTGGCGCTTGCCAGGATCGCGATCACCACCGCAGCCTAAGATCGTAAAGATACGGCCACCGTTTAAGGTGTGGCTTTGCGCTGCACGCAGGGCTTGCTCGACACCATCTGGAGTATGGGCGTAGTCAACGATTAAGCGTGGGAAGCCGTCCTTGGTAAAGGTTTCCATGCGGCCGATGACTGGCTTTAACTGTGGAGACAAGCGCATTAAGTGCTTGTAGTCATAGCCCATGGAGATCATCACTCCCAAGGCCACGGCAAAGTTTTCGGCATTGAAGTAACCTAAGAGGTTAACCTCAGTGCGCATGGTGTGGTTTTCACTGGTCTCCAAGAACAGCTCTAAGCCGTTGCTCTGGTACTTAATGCGCTTGAGGTTAAGCGCACTGGTAAGGTTGTTTTTTGGCGTATCCTCACGCTCTAAGAACACCTCAAAGCAATTTGGCAGGCTATCGGACATGCGCCGTCCGGAATCATGGTTGAGATTAATAGCGATGCGTGCTTGGGGTATCAGTCGCAGGAAGTTGAGCTTCGCAGAGAAGTAATCTTCCATGGACTTGTGGTAATCGAGGTGATCACGAGTGAGGTTGGTAAAGGCACCAGCGTAAAAGGAAACACCCTCGACGCGCCCCTCACAAAAGCCAATTGAGGAAACTTCCATAACGGCATAGTCTGCACCGAGCTTACGATAATGATCGAGCTCTTGTTGCAGCGTCACGGCGTCTAAGGTGGTGTTGTTGGCATGCTGCAGATCATTGATAAAGCCGTAGCCGACAGTGCCAAAGAACACGGTCTTATGGCCGCAGGCGTCAAGCATTTGCGCGATCAGGCTGGCAATAGTGCTCTTGCCGTTGGTGCCGGTGATACCAATGACGCGCATGTGCTGCGATGGATTGCCGTAGATGAAACTGGCTAAAGCACCTAAGCTCTTATGCGCTGGCAACACGAGGCGCATCATCTTGACTGCAGCAATGGCCTTAGCCTCTGGGGAGTTGCTGGTAGCCTGATAGTCGCGTAAGGAAGCGGCCTCGTCTTTGATGTAATCGAGAATGACGTTACGGCCAGCGCGGACACGGTGCTCGTACTCTCTTTTACGGGTTTGCTCGTCGATGTTTGGCTCTTCGGCGATACCGGCGTACTTTAAGGAGAGATTAGGGTCAAGGAGGCCCTTATTGGAGGCTTCGCGGAAAACTTCTGGGGCGTCGATCAGGATGGCTACTGCGCCTTTAGCCTTGATTTCGTCGAGGTGGGAAAAAGGGTCGTAGTGTGAGCCTTTTTTGGCGTAGAAGATGGAGCCTTTTGTGACCTTACGGCTATCGCAGACGATGTTGGTGACTTTGATCCGCGAGATGAGAGCGCGGACATTGTCACTAAAGGCAGGTGTGATTTGCAGGTAGTCACACACACTGGCCAAAGTGCCATCAAAAATCATAGAAATCTCCAAAAGGCGCAAGCGCGGGCGGGCCCATAGGTGGAAAGAGGTGCTGCGTTTTTGCATCACGGAGGGAGGTTATGGGCAGCGCTTTATTGTAACCGCATAGACAGCGGTAATCATCATAGCCTGTTAAGGAGAAAAAAGCGCAATGAGGTGGGCAAAGAGCTTATCTTTGCTGATGGAGATATGGCCACGCCCTAAAGGTTGCGGCATAGCGTCTACGATCGCCCTTAATCCGAGGAGGCAGGAGGCTGTGCACCAAATCACCTCGAGATAGGCGCGGTAGCGCCATTAATCGCACTTACCCCGAAGAGGCAGCAACTGCGCACCTACTCACCTCGAGATAAGCGCAGCAGTGACATCAATCGCTATTACTCCAAAGAGGTAGGCGGTACTACTCACCTCGAGATAGGTGTGTTTGCGCCCTTTATCACTCACCGCAGAGAGCACCACCAGCGCTTATTCCTTATCCGGTGGAATGTTGTAAAGCTGCAGCGCTCTAGTCATCACATCTCTAAACACAGGAGCCGACACCGCGCCACCATAGTAGCTACCTTGCTGTGGTGAAAACACCACCGCAATCAGCGCAAAACGCGGATTACTCAGTGGCGCAAAGCCCGCAAACGACGACACGTAATCATCAACGTAACTGCCATCACGCACAATGTGCGCAGTACCAGTCTTACCTGCAATACGATAGCGATCAATAGCCGCACGACCACCCGAGCCTTGCGACACCACGGTCTCTAACGCGGTATGCATGCGGCGAATCTCATTAATATTAGCCACCTGCGCATAATGCGGTGTGTCCACCGTGCGTAAGATGCTCACAGGTAAACGCGCGCCATAATTGGCCATAGTCGAATACGCCGACGCCATCTGTAACGCCGTCACCGTAATGCCATAGCCAAAGCCTAAGGTTGCCTTATCCAGCTCCGACCAGAAAGTGCGAGAGCTGTTGATATTGCCATTAACCTCTCCAATTAAGCCCGAATTAGTGCTGCTGCCAAAGCCAAAGCGCTCCAGCATCTGCAAGATGTACTCAGGGCCCACGCGCTGGGAGATATGCGCCATACCAATGTTCGACGAGTGCTTGATAATATCAAGTAAGGTGCCCGTATCCATCCTATGGCTGTCACGGATGATCTTGTTGTTGACGTAATACGGCCGCGTATCAAACGTCTCCGTCCACGTCACCTCACCTGTCTCTAAAGCCGCTAAAGCCACAATCGGCTTAATGGTAGAGCCAGGCTCAAAGGTATCCGTAATCGCACGATTGCGCGCCGCCTCCGAGTCAAACACCGAGCGATCATTAGGGTCAAAACTAGGATAATTGACCATTACTAAGACCTCACCGGTCTTAACGTCCATCATCACCAACGATCCCGCCGCCGCTTCATGCTTAATCACCGTATCCTGCAGCGCACCATACGCAAAAGTTTGCAGTCTGTCGTCAATACTCAAAACGAGATTGCCACCTGGCTTACCCTTTTCCAGTACCGAGATGTTCTCGATGACATGACCACTTAAGTCCTTACGTGCTTGCTTCTTGGAAGCCTGTGCCGACAGGTGCTGATTAAAGCTCTGCTCCACCCCATACACGCCATCACCATTGGCGTTTAAGATGCCCACTAAGTGCGCGTTAATCTCACCTGTAGGATAGTAGCGCTGGTAGTTGTCACTGATAATAAGGCCAGGCACATCCAGTGCGGATAACTCACGGGCCTTATCAAGCGGCAAATACTGCTTCAGACGCACATGACGGCGGCTAGGGTTCTTGACCTTATCAAAGAGCTCTTGCGGCTCAATGTCCAGAATCGTCGCAATCTTGCGTAAGAGCTCGGGATCGTAAATCACCTTGCCCTCATTCATGGCCTTGGCGTCCGCAAAAATGCTCTTTACCGGCACCGAGAGCGCGAGGATCTTGCCATTACGATCCGTAATGAGGCCACGCGCTGGCTCGTAGCTGTAGTTACGCACAATGCGGTTGTCCGCCTCAGCAATGAGACGCTCGGGATGCAGCACCTGAATCCACAGTAACCGGCCCACTAAAAAGCACACCGACAACAAAACCACGAACCACACAATGGTCAGACGAAAGCGGCTTAAGGCATAACCAGGCAGGGCTCCATTGCCCGCCTCAATGCCACCTAAGAGCACGCTGTCATCCGAGCCTGGGTCTTGGTTTATTTTGTTAAGGAGCCAGCGCACTACCTTGGGCTTATTGTCATAAGCCTCCTCATCGCGGCGATAGCGACGCCGCTCAGTACGCTTATCCTTAGCTTTACGCCCATCGCCCCCAAAATTCACTTTAGCCGCCTGCTGCGCACTGCGCTTGGCTGCACGTTTTTCCGCACGCTCCGAGGCATGCTGCTGGCGCTTGAGCCGCAGCTTTTGGCGTAACGTGAGGTTGTCCTCAGTAGAGGTCAGATCCTCAGGGCGGGCTTTACCCACGCGCTGCAACTTCTTGGGCTGTGACTGTGACTGTGCAGTTATTGCCTCTTGTGCCTCTGCAGACACATCATCGTCGGTTACTTCTGACAGCTTTGCCTGCTGCTCATCAGCGTAGTCTTGCTCGCTGTAGCCTTGCTCGGTATAGCTTTGCTGCTGGGTGTAACCTTGCGGTTCGGAGTAGTCCTGCTGCGCATAGCCTTGCTGCTGCGCGTACTCTTGCGCGGCATAGTCCGGCGCTGTGTCGTACTGTGCAGCGCTGTCATAACCGTAAGTTTGCACGCCAGCACTAGCGTCAGTAGCAGCGCCCGCCCCTGTAAAGGCGGTGCCCAGCTGACCTTGTTGCCCTTGCAGCTCTTGCTGCAGCCTGTACGCATACCACTGCTCTTGCTGCTGTAACACCGTCGCTAAGAGCTCAGTGCTAACCTCTTGGCCTTGCTGCGTGAGGTAGGACGCATACTGCTGGCTTAACTGGATATAAGCTCCATATTGGAGCGGCGATGGTGGCAGCTGTCCCCACTGCTGCACATAGGCGCTATACACCTCAGGTGTGGCAATCTCCGGAGCCCCCGCCTGCATGTAGGTCGCATACTGCTCCCACAATAAGGGCTCCTGCTCCTGCTGTTGCAGATAGGCTACATACTGGTCATACCAGCCTGCTAAGACCGCCTGCAGCTCAGGTTCCGTCCCCTGAGCGGCAGCTAAATTTGCCGCATTTGCTGCTGCGGCATTCTCCGCTGCAGCGGCCATCTGGTGTGGTGCACTGGCATCATTGCCACCAGCCATAAAATCAGGGGGGCTGTTGGCGCTGCGCTCTTGTGGCGCTGCTGTACCTGCGCTGGCTTGGCGCTTTATGCTGCGCCGAGTTGGGCTCTTAGCCTTGGAAGACGCAGCACCGTGCTCTGCTTTTGCTGTAGCAGTGACGGTGTGAGCGTCTTTGCGGCCGCGTGAGAGCAAGCCCCACAGGGAGTGCTGACGCTGCTGTTTTGGAGTTAATTTATTTCGAAACATGCACCCAAACTCTCTGAGACACTAACCTCTAAACAAGCCAAACAAGCGCGTAAAAACAACAGCGCGTGGGTAAGTTATCAAAGCTGAAGGTCAAAAGTGGGAGGGTAAAAGCACCGAGCACCAAGGTGCCAGCCCTTACGACCGGAGCGGTGACTGCGCTGATTTTAGCAAAAAGCACATGCCTATGCCCTTAGAGCTATGCCAACGTGCTGCACTATGGCGCTCTGCACTCAACAGATATAGGGAAATTGGTACGCATTTATTTTTCCTGATAAACAAGCTGTTTCTGCTTTAAGCATCTCAATGATAACCACCAAACTGAAGCTTGATATGTATGCACGCTCAGCTGTAAGGCTATTGCCTTACCATCGAGTGGTAGTCATAAGTAGAGCCACTCTAAAGTAAACGCCGTATCTTAGCGGTTTTGGAAAAATCAACCGCAACTCCTCGACGTCAGCTCAAAACAGTGCAGCCACAGCTTATGCCCCCACAATATGTGAGAAATAGCACTCACCTTGCAGCTCCCAAGAGAACAGAATCACATCTTGCTCACAAACTGCCTGCAGCTTTTTCTCTACAATCCCTACAGAGAGTAGTGCTGCACCGCTGCACTGGCCTGCAGTGTTCTTTTTATCCAACCTCAATAGGCGTCGTGGCTCTCTTACCCTGACATCGGGTAGTGAGCTCGCATTTATTTTTCCTGATAAATAAGCTGTTTCTGCTGCACAACTCTAAACTGAAGCTTGAGATGGGAGCACGCTCAGCTTTAAGGCTATCGCCTTACCCTTGAATGGTAGTCGTAAGTAGATCTTCTCTAAGGTAAAAGCCGTATCTTAGCGGTTTGAGAAAAATCAGCCGCAACTCCTCGACGTCAGTTACCCCTACTGCGCTCTATCCATAGTCCCAGTAGAGTAACGTGGCGCTGCTTTGCTTGCGTGCTCCTAGCGGATGGAGATTCGCGCCATGGTTGAGATCACAGGTCCTAAGAACATCGACCTCTTCTCTGAAAACAGGATTAGACAGTACATCACCGAAGTGGTGGAAGATAACGATCTTGAGCAGCTCCTCTTCCAAAACCTCTTCGTGGATACCCTCATGTACGATGCCATGAACTTTACCGCAGAGGTCAAAAGCGACGCGGAGTTCACCTTAAGAAACTTCGTCAACTACGTCAACGACCTGCGTGGCACCGATTTCAACACCTCTGATCTAAAGCAGATGTTTACCCTGCCTAAGTTGCAGCACTTAAGCGCAGAGTTGCTGGCCTTTAGTAACGCCGCTACACAAAAGTATCACAAGCCTCAGGCCGCGCTGCTCCAAGACGCGCACAAATTACTCGCGCGCTTGCAGGTCTCCAACATCGCTATCCTCGACAGCATCAAGTTTCAATGCCATGCAGCGCCGCAAAGAGCAATGAGCGACCGCAATGGTCACCCCAGAGACAGTCATGATGACTTTCTCCTGCGCTACATCTACACCCTGTTGCCAGGCACACTTTACAACCTCTACACCGGCCCGCAGTACTTCTTTGCTGACAGCTTTGATTTGCTGGCGCCGCCGCTACCAGACACCTTGCTCATCGCCACCAAGCCTAATCCCAGCAATGACCTGCTCCTGTCCTTAATGCTCAGGAGCACCACGCACAACCTCAAGTTTATTCTGCCTCTCACTCTTGAGCGCTTACAAGGCAGTACTGTCACCAGTGTGCGTAATGCAGGTGGTAAGGCCCTGCCCCTTGACAGCGTGGGTTACAACATCACCTCCTCGCGTCTTGATCTTAATGATCCCAACAATCACGCCCTCAATGTGCACATCTCTTTTGACCTCACCATGCGCCCCCAGACGCAGTTAAGCGCGCTCTATAGCGACGCCAAAAGCATCAATCCTGATTTGCCGTCACCTACCTACCACCCTGCAGATGTTAACCCCGCTTTCGTCCCCAGCGCGGCTGACGCTGACATCCAGTGGTTTTTAGAGCAACTTGCTGCCGAGCAGGAGCAAGGGCAGCTGCTACAAGAGGCCTTAAGGATCAACCACATGTCAGATGCAGAGTATGTTCTGCGCCCATACACGGGCAAGGACAAAAAGGCCCTGCTGCAAAAAGCTAAAGATGAGATGGCTCAGAGCGCTGCCCATCACAAGGCCGCAGGGGCCAATGCGGTTGCTGATGCTGTTGCTGATGCGGTTGAGGTTGCAGCAAACGCAGCGCACACTGCGGGGGAAGAGGCAGTGGCATGGGCTGGTGCAATGGTAGGAGCAGAGGCAATGACAGAAGAGGATCGCAACTTTTATGAGCGTATGACGCGCTACAAGGAGCAATATGGCCCTTACCTCGCTACCATGCCGCAGCACCTTAATCTTAGTTATCGCCTAGCGCAGGTCTATGATCCGCAACAAGCTACATGGAAGCACTACCTCACCAACATAAGTTCAGCACAGTTACGAGCCTCGCAGTTAGAGGCATTGCTGTACGGGCCGTGGATGCAAGAGCAGCTGCTACCTGAGAGTCGCCGCTATGTATCCACTGTGCGCCAGATCGACAGCGACGACCTGAAGCTGATTAAGTTCTTTGTGCACATGGCCATCTTCAGACAGGAGATGAACAGTCTTATGCGCCCGAAGAGAAAGAGACGTTCCCATACCGCCAAGACTGTGCCTCAAGCTGAAACTTAAGCAGCTTCAGCTTAGGCTGCCTTTATACTCAAGCTCTCTGTAGTAGTTTGGCCTTACCAGAAGCGCCAACAGGACAAAAAGCAAGCGACTGTTGCGGTGCATAGCAACCAACTACCTCTAAGAGGCAGTCGCACGCACAGGTTGACAAGAAGTAAAGCCAAGCGGTGTACTCTCTAGCGAGAGCGTTTTTCCCCTTGTTCCTTCAAAGTATTTTTCCCTATGCCATTGGCTTAAAACCGGCCTTTTAGGTGGGTTTAATCCCCCTTGATTCATAAAACTGATATTGAGCGTCGAGCGTCGCTACCGCGACGTATCTTAAGGTAGGTTAAAGGAAAGTAGCTGTGTTCAAACAAGGGGAAAACGACCTCACTTTAGCAAGCACTCTGCACTCAGCAGTCTCTCTGTACCTCGGCTATAACTACAACTTCTTCCAAAACTTCACCCACACCATTAAGGTGGAAAAGGCTATGGTAGAGCGCTACGACTACGACCCTGACCTGCAAATGGAGCAAGGTGAGCTCCCAGAGCTGCCTGGTTCCGGCATCCTGTTTCATCTCTAAACAGACTTGGCCGCACCTGCTGGCTACTCTGGCGCACCATGCTTCTTGTGCTTTGCTTATAAAGCAGCAAAAGTGCGCAGGGCGGCTTAAAATAGCCTGCAGGCACCGTAAGCGAGCAGCTTAGCTCTGCTTAATTTCTTCTCTCCACCCACGATTTTAGGAGCCACCATGGCCAAGAAATCTACTAAGGCTACTACCCCAAAGCCAGAGGACGAGCACGACTTACGTGAAGACATCGCGCTTGATGAGGCTGACGATGCTGACGCAATGCTCGACCAAGACAGTGTGGCCGTAGATGAAGACGACGATGATGAGGACTGGGAGGACTGGCAAGAGTTCGATGAGGTCGAGTACGAAGAGGATAATGATCCTGCTAAGGGCTACTACCTCTTAAAAGTCGAACTGCAAAAAACTACCTCGCCAGTCTGGCGCCGTCTGCTCCTCAGAGACATCGCCACAATCGACGACCTCAATGATGAAATTCTCAGAAGCTTCGAGTGGGAAGCGAACATGGGCCCGTCGATCTACAAGGACGACAAGTTCAAAAAGATGCTCAGCATCGATGTTGGCGGCTACATGGATCCTAATCCGACCTTACGTCAGGTGATTAAGCCTGGTATGACTCTGGGCTATGAGCTCGATGACTCGAGTTACGTGGATCAGTGTACCCGCTGCCTGATCAAGGTCGAAAAGTTTGTCACCAAATCTAGTGATCTGCCATCAGACTTAGTCACTGAGCAAGGTAGCATCGACGACGATATCCCTGAGCGCTTTTTCCTGCTCAAGGTGCAACTCTTAGGTTTTAAGCCGCCAATCTGGCGCCGCATCCTCATCTCGAACAAGGCGCGCTTTTCGGACTTGCACTACGAGATTCAGGAGAAGTTTGGCTGGGACAATGACCACTTAGCGGGCTTCTTTGCTGGTAAGGGCTACACTGGCGAGCTCTGCAGCACCGAAGACTTCCCTGGCTCCTTCACCCCTGACCCTAAGCTCTACCGCTACCTGCGTGTGGGCATGTCCTTTGGTTATATCTTCGATTTCGGCGATGACTGGAGACATAGGATCACGGTCGAAAAGGCGGTAGCAGACAAGAGCGAGCTGCCAAAGAAGCTGATTTGGGCCAAAGGCGATAACGTGCCACAGTATCCTGATTCCTACTATGACGAGGACGAGGACGAGGATTAAGCCGTACCATGGCCAAGAACAAAAAGGCAGCTTACAAGCGCAACGCCAGTAAGCGCGCCATGCAAAAGAAGACCGCCCGTAAAAAGGCCTTAGCACGTGGCTCTAGCCCCGAGAGCACCGCTGCATCGCTAGGAGGCTTATTCCCCTTTGTGGCTCAGAAAAAAGCCCACAAAGAGATCCCACCTGCGGAAGCTGTTGATGGCCTGCTCCTGTTGAAAATTGAGCTCCACAACAATCAGCACCCAGTCTGGCGCCGCATTCTGATCTCCAGCGATAAGCAGTTCTCGGATCTACACAACGAGATTCAGCGTAAATTTGAGTGGGATGACGACCACATCGCAGGATTCTTCTTTGATCGGCCTTATGGTCCGGACATCAGCGAAAGAACGTCATTTGCTGGCTTTGTTCCTAACCCTAAGCTCAAGGCGTTTTTGCGTCCTGGCGTGAAAATCTTCTATGTCTTCGACTACGGCGATGACTGGATTCACAGCATTACCGTCGAGGATGTCTTTGCCTCTGAGGACAACGTACCACAAGACTTGGTATGGAGTGAGGGTGAGGCCATTGAGCAATACCCTAACTACGACGACGAGGAGTAGTCCCACCATGGCCTTAAATCCGACTCTGGCGCCAGCCTCTACCACAGAGGCTGAGGTCGAGCACGATCGCCGCAATGACTTTGTGGACGAAGACGACGCTGAAGATTGGGACGACTTCGAGGAGATCGATTTTGAGGAGGACAATGCGCCTAGCAAAGGCCGCTACCTCTTCAAAGTCGAACTGCAAAACTCACCATCACCAGTCTGGCGCCGTCTGGTGCTATTTGACAACTTTACCCTTGCAGTCCTTAATGACGACATCCTTGATGCTTTCGCTATCGATCGCGATGATGAGATGTCCATGAGGTTCTATCAGGGTGACAAGTTCCAAAAGACTCTGAGCATAGTTACTTTTAACTATGGAGCAGACCCTAATCCTACCTTACGGCAGGTGGTACAGCTGGGTATGCCTTTCGGCTATAGCGTTGACACCTCTGACTACGCAGAGAGGCGCCTGCGCTTCTTGATCAAGGTCGAGAACTTCATCCATAACGATAGTGAGCTGCCAGCTGACTTAGTCATGGAACAAGGCAACATCGACGACGATATTCCTGAGTGCTTTTTCTTGCTCAAGGTGGAGCTCTTAGACTTTGAGCCGCAAATCTGGCGTCGCGTCCTCATCTCAAACAAGAAGCGCTTTTCGGACTTGCACTACGAGATTCAGCGTGAGTTTGGCTGGCATGACGATAGCCTAGCTGGCTTCTTTGCCGGTAAAGGCTATCGTGGCGAGATCTGTCGCTCAGAAGATTGCTCAGACTCCTTCATCCCTGACCCCAAGCTCTACAGCTATCTGCGTGAAGGCCTGTCCTTTGGCTATATTTTCAACTTCAACGACAATTGGCAGCATTGGCTCACGGTCGAAAAAGTGGTGTCAGACAAGAGCGAGCTGCCAGCCACGCTGATTTGGGCCAAAGGCGATAACGTGCTGCCATACTAAAATTGCAGCACTTAAAACTACGACGCCGACGCTGATGTGCCAAGCGCTAGCACGTAGCGCTTAGCCATGAGCGCCACTCTACGCTACGGCTACGGCCACAACCACAGGGCATGAGCTCACTTTTCCTCATGCTGTATTGAGACCTTTTCTATGAGACAAGATCAGCTGTTTGAGACTCTCGTTGCCTTGATGGGCAACGATCCCTTTACAGCTCACAGGCTCAGCTCTTTGACGGCACGCCGCTTTAAGGCTGACAAGAAAGCACTTGAGGGCCGCGAGATCAATCAAGATTTTGGCGAGAGCCTTGAGCGCAAGACCTTTCCTAAGCCATCCTGCTATTACCAGCTTAAGGTCACCTTAAAGGACACCTCGGCCCCTTGCTGGCGCCGTATCATCATTCCTGATACCGCGCGCCTGTCTGACCTGCACGACGAAATTAAGTACCGCTTCGATTACTTCGGTGCACGCATGGCTCAGTTCTACTGGCCAAAAGAGCGGGTCTATATTGCTGACACCGAGGGCGAGACGTGCGAAGAGTACATGCTGGTGCCTGACTACAAGTTAAGTGACGTCCTCTCTGTAGGCATGCGCCTCAACTACACCTTCGACTTCCAGTACTTCTACGAGCACACCATCCTCGTCGAAAAGGAGCTCAAGAGCCCTGACGAAGTCTCCAAGCGCCTTGCCATGGAAAAAGGCGAGGATCCATACGTGCTGCATGGCGACTTCAAAGACTACGATGATGACTTTGATGACGACCTTGAGGACGAAGACGACAAATAGCACGGCAACCGTAAGCTTAGTTTCAGCTTAAGCCAAACTGCTACCTCGCGGCCTCACCACACTGCCGTCAGATGCTTGCGCGCTGCCTACCTGCCTTTGCCCGTATTCCTTTAACGAAGCCGCGTAATTCCCTATGCGTAAGCGTAGGGATGTAAGCGGCCAATATCAGCATCTGTTATAATGTTCCCAAGAACTCAAGAAAGGATATTTCGTCCCTACTTGATGGGGGCTTTGTGGA